>JABDKS010000183.1 GCA_013002105.1 Pirellulaceae bacterium
AAGCGTGATCGTCGGAACGCCCAATGCGATAAGCCGGCAGTTGGAGATTAGCGCCCAGGAAGCTCGTGCATTCAAGGCCGCGCCCGGGTTAGTTGTGATTTCGTTAGACGGAGATTCGCAGCAGCAAACCTGGTGTAACGCATCGCGAGCGATTGCCAGCGCTGCCAAGCATCTAGAACCGGGTGGAGTGATTGTGCTCTGGAGTGAAATTGATGCTGCGCCGAAAGCGGGACAGCTTGGATCCGGCGGTGGTGACAACTTGTCCAAGGATCGGGAACAGTCTGGCGACGGCTTTCCGATCTGGGACGATGGAATCGCGTCAGCTGAAACGATCGGGCGCGTTGGTACAGATCATCGGTTATTGGTGCACTGTCAAGTCGATCGAGATTCAATCGAATCACTTGGCTTAGGTTTTGTCGGATCCGCGGAAGAACTAGAGCGCTTGAGCGAAGCGTTCGAATCGTGCGGCGTGATTCGCGCCGCTCAGTTCGCTGGAACCACCTACGATCTGACCAGCCGCCAGCCCGCCGAGCGGGAATAGCAGCCTGGTGCATTGTCTCGATTGAACTTGATGGTTGGGTGGCCGGCGGTCGAGCGTCAGCGAGCCCCCGGTGAATCACAACTTGTCCGCCATCGACTGGGGGCTCGAAGTCCGTAAACCTCACTTCGTGACCCCAGCCACCCTTTGACCAACCCGAGACTCAAAACTGGTTAGTGCACTAGCACAATCCGATTGATCGGATGTAGCCGTAGCCCTATTTCATCGGCGCGCCGGGCAGCGGCTCGCCGTTGGTGGTCAGTATCTGAAAATGGTGCACTCGGTTGGGGCCTGCGTAAGTCCAAACCAATTCTTTTTCCGGCGTGACTTCCATTAACTTTACGCCCACCTTGGCATGGTAAGCAGTGATCACCGTATTGCCATTGGGAAGCCTTTGCCCTCCGCAGGCATCGTCAATCGGGTCGCCCGGCAAGTCATCGTTACTGATTTTCCAAACCACTGTTCCATCGGCGTCGACTTCGATCACCTTGTTGCCGTTGGTCAGACAAATCAACGTATTCCCATTGTCAAATCGGATTGCAGTGAAGGGCCAGTTCTTGGCCTGACGACCGCCAAGATCTTTCATGTCCGTCGCGAATTCTTTCACGACTTTCCCTTCCGGCGTGTATTCCTTGACCTTGAACGCCAACAGATGCGGCACCAAATAATTGCCGTTGGGTAGTTTGCGAGCCATCCGTGTTTGCATGTGTCCGTTGTCAGTTTCTGGCTGTAGCGGAAACTGCAATACGATCTCGCCTTCGGAGTCGACTTCCAAAAGTCGCGGCTTTGGCCCTAATTCGGTGATCAGTGTGTTGCCGTTTGACAACCGCTGCGCGGTACCGAGTTCCTTGTTGGTGGGATCCAGCTTGTATTCAAATACAACCTGTTTATCGCGGGTGAACTCTCTCACGACATCCGACCAGGTAATTAGCAGATTGCCGTTTGGTAACACCCAACCGTCACGGGCACCCGCACGTCCAGAGTCCCAAGCTTTTGCGCCATCTTCGTCGATGATCCCGGTGAAATCGGGTCCGGCGACAAAGAAGGAATGTTTGATCTGGCTGACATCGGCCGCGGATGCGTTCGCAAACGTGAGCGCAACGACAACGAAAGTGCCAATCGATAGAAAGCCGCCGAACAGTGATCTGCCAAAACGCGCCATGCTGAACCTCAAGCTTGATTCATCGGGCAGCACGCGGCTGCCCTCGGACAAACGAGGCGGCATTGTACACTACGGTGAAAGCAGTTACCGAGCTTGCGCCAGGTTCTGCTTTCTTAACCCCTCGACATAATCCTGAGTGATGTTCAGAACTTCGGTGTTGTAGAAGGTGTCGCGGTAGACCACTTCATTACCCAACTGTTGCTCCAGTTCCTTCTCTTCCTCTTCTTTCTGAGCATTCAGCTCTTCGCGGCGAGCCATGAACTTCTCTTCGTTCACCGAAACCTTTTCAAGTTCCTTCTGTGCAACGTACAGATCGATACGCTCACGCAACTCGTCGAACTCCTCGTCTTTGGAAACTCGGCTAGCCGAACGTTCACGGATCGATTGCAGCAGGTCTCTGGGCACCATGCTGTATTGCTCGTGACCAGCGGCGGGTACCGTATCGTGTTGCAAAGCAAACTTGAGATCGCTTTCGCTGATATCCATCTTTGACGTCACGCTAGGTAGCAACACGTCGGCGTTGACACCCTTCAACTGCGTACTTTCGCCATCGGGCAAATAGAACTGCTGAAGTGTGACCTTTAAAGCGCCAAAGTTAGCGCGATTCAAACGAATTTGTTGTGCCAAATCCATCAAGGTTTGGACGGATCCCTTACCGTGAGTGGCGGGATCGCCAACGACAATGCCACGTCCATAATCCTGAATGGCACCGGCGAAGATCTCGCTGGCACTCGCACTGAATTTGCTGGTCATGACCACGAGCGGACCATTCCAAGTCGTACCCGCTTCACTGTCGTCGTATTTTTGGACACTGCCGTCGGAATTCTTGACTTGGACCACGGGTCCACTATCGATGAACAGGCCGGTCAAGTTGATCGCCTCGGTCAAACTTCCGCCACCATTCTTGCTGAGGTCCAAGACGATGCCTTCGACGCCCTGGTTTTGGAAATCCATTAAGATTTTTCGAACATCACGAGTGCTGCTGCGGAAATTTCCGGCACCCAGTTTTGCCGCATTCATGTCCAGATAGAAACTTGGCAGGTTGATGTAGCCGATTTTCATCTCGGCGCCCGTTTCGGGATTTACATGGTCGATCACTTTGCCGCGTGCGGCAGATTCCGACAGTTCGATGCGGGCACGTACGATCTTGTAAATTTTGACGTCGCCGACTCCGCCAGGTTTAACGCCCAAGCGTACCGTGGTTCCAGCTCGTCCCCGAATCTGATCGACAACCTTGGTCAGTGGCATTTCGACGATATCGGTCATCGGACCTTCGTCCGCTTGTCCGACGCTGACGATGACATCATCCGTTTTCAGTTTGCCATGCTTGGCTGCGGCGCCCCCGGGAATCACACGAGTGATAATGGTGCTACCGTCTTTCTCTCGCAGCTGTGCCCCGATGCCGTCAAGGCTCAGGCCCATCGACATGGTGAATTCTTTTAAGGTCCGCGGCGACATGTAGGTTGAATGGGGATCGTAGCCCGTCGTCACAGCGGTCAAGTACATTTCCAAAATGTCGTTGTTGTCAGTGCCTCTCCAGCGTTTGGCATAGCGGTTGTATCGCCGGCGCAATTGATTCAACGCTTCGTCACCTTCCTTGCCCTCATCCTTTAGATCCAGCAGGGCATATTTGATTTGACGTCTCCAGCGGTCATCGGCTTCGGCGGGCGTGGTCGCGTAGGTCGCCGCGTCGGGATCGATGACGATTTGTTCGTCTTTTGAGAAATCAAAATCACTGCCCAGCAAGTTCAATGCGACGCCAACACGTTCGTCCACCCGTTGGATGAAACGTCCAAAGATCTTATAGGCCAGGGAAAGATCGCCTTGCTGGACCATGTCGTCGATCATCTTGGAACTGCGTTGGAATTCGTCAACGTCGCTTTGATAAAAGTACAGCTTCATCGGATCGAGCGATTTCAGGTACAGCGTCAACGCCCGTTCACTAATCGTGTCATTTAGACCTTGCGAGGAAATGTGATGCTGCGGCATCAGCCGGGCGATCAGCCGGGCAATCGTGCGGTGTTCGTTGGTCGGTTTTGGCAAGGCGACCGGTGCGGCAGCAACTGCTTGCGCGGGAGCCGCGGCAGGCTGAGCGTAGAGGTTCGGAACAGCAATCGCGACGATCAATCCCACCACGATGAATTGCAGCAGCTTTTGCTGGCGTTGCAACCGGTTCACGCGCGGACATCCTGGCTTCGTGACGAGTGAAATCAGAGGCAAACGATTGGCCATAACGGTTTCCTAATGTGGGATCGACTTGCAAATCTAGCGAAAAGGTCGTGAATTCAACGAAAAGGCCCCGCGTCCGGGCTGTTGAACTACCTACGATTCGCTAGCCGAATCGTAGGAAAGCAGCGGAAAATGAGCAACTCCGTTTCACCATCATCTTACCAAATCGGAAAAGTCGACGGCTACGCTTATCTGCCGATTTTTGGCCGCAATCCGACCAAAGGCCCCGTCTTTTTCCCCTGGATTCTCAGGAATCCATCCTGAGTACAAGTGATGGAATACGGGCTAAATACCGTTTGACCTGAGTAGCGGCTCAAGGTCAACGACCACGATTCCCCCCGCTGACGGCCATCAACCGGGTCCAGGCGTCCGACGCTGAAATACGTCGGTGGCAAGTAGGATAGATCCAGCACTTCGATGCTTTCGGCATAAAAGCCGTTGCTCGCCCGGTACTTCTCTTGAGCCTCATGCACGTCTGTCAGATACCGGATCGCCTCGTCCGCAGTGGCATGTTCGCGCGCCCTTAACCACGGGGGAACGTTCAGCGAGGCGGCCACCGTGACCAACACCAAGGCAAC
>JABDKS010000187.1 GCA_013002105.1 Pirellulaceae bacterium
GTCCTGGCGATCCGGTCAGCACGACGACCGGTGATTTTTCGGCGTAGGCACCGGCGATGGAGTTGCAGGCACTCAATCCGCCGACGCAATAGGTTACGCACAAGGCCCCCATTCCCCTGATCCGCGCGTAGGCGTCTGCGGCGAACCCGGCGCAGTCTTCACGCGTACAGCCGACAACATTGATGGGGCTCTTTTCCAACTCGCTGTAAAACGACAGCACATAGTCACCGGGAATACCAAACAAGTCTGCGATTCCATAATCTTGCAAACGTTGGATCAGGTACTGCGAGATCGATAGATTGGCGGTATTTCGAGCCTTCCGCAGGTGCGCGTCATCGACTTTGGAATGCTTCTGTTTCTTGTTCAATTCTCCCATCGATTGTGCCTCCTGAGTTGGGGACCCCTGGGCCGGCCTCTCGGACGGCAGGGCTTCATCACGCGGCCTTTGCCTTCATCGTACCTTTAACTGTACGCAGTTGGGGTTTATTGGGCGCGGCTGGGCGTGCCAAATTAAACAGTGGTTTGTCGGTTGCGGGGGCGTTGGCAGCGATTTACGGTGAATTGGATTGCGGGCTACTGGGAACGAATCGCTGCTACAATGATTGGAAGAAAACCAGATAAGAATTCTTTTGGACGAAGTCGATATTTTTTGGGAGATTCCATGACTCTTCGGCGCCTCTTTGGCATATTCGCGACGGCTCTTTTGCTGTGTGTGGTTCCGCATGTGGACGCTGATGACCGCCGCTCGCCGGCACCGAAATTCACTCCCGCTGATACCAGCCAGGTTTTCTTCCCGTCACTCAGTGATGCAATCCGTGGTGAACGCCCATCGTTGTCTGCGATGCGACAAGCTGCCAATGCGGTCGCCAATGCGGCCAGCAATGCCGCGACGACCGGCGGTGCTGCAAGCGCGAGCGGTGCAGCCGAAGGTGGTGGGATTTGGACATCGTTAATTTCGCCCGCTTCGATCGAGGACGAAGTAAAGCGAGTGAAGTTGCATTTTGACAGTATCGTGACGACGCCCGGCGCGTTCAAAAGTGGTGGCTACCAAGACGCGCGGCTGGATCTGTCGATCCTTGCGGTCATGTTTGCCGTGATCAGCGAACACGATGGCGACGTGCGTTGGAAAGATCAGGCCGCAGCAGCAAGGGACTTGCTGGCACGATCCGCGTTCAACTGCAAGGCGGGTTCGACGCAGGTTTACAACGAAGCAAAGTTGCGCAAGGCGGATCTACAGGATTTGGTATCGGGAAGCGGACTGTCCAGTCGTGATGCGGAACCGCAAGCCGATTGGTCGATGATCGTTGACCGATCGCCCATGATGGAGTACGCAGAACATTTGCGAGATTCGCTGCAAGATGTCACCAACAATGCCGATACCGTCAAATCCAATGCTGATCAGGTTCGGCGCGAAGCAGAATTGCTGGCTGTGTTGGGAAAGGTGCTGATTCAAGAAGGGATGGATGATTTTGACGATGAGGACTACGCAGCGTTAAGCAAGTCGATGGCTACCGCAGCGACAAACGTGGTCGGAGCACTAGAACGCGGCGATACCGATGCGGTGCGAAAGAGTGTTGGTGAGATTTCGCAAGCGTGCGATGCATGCCACGAACAATATCGTTAATCACGTCCATCGACGCAGCCTTGCTGACGCGTCGCAACACCGCGGCGTGAATTTCTGTTTTCCCCGAAGCGAATTACTTATGAATGATCGACTCTGTGTTTTCTGTTTGACAATTTGCCTCGTTCCGTTGGTGGTTTGCGCCCAGGACGCGCCGCCACCGGGCAAACAGGTTGAACAGACCTTCAAGACCAGCGACGGTGCCGACGTCGGGTACTTGTTGTACTTGCCCAAGAACTTCGAGCACGACGGCGAAAAAATGCCGATGGTGCTTTTCTTACATGGTCGGGGCGAGAGCAATGGGCCGCTGAGTCTGGTGGCCAAATGGGGTCCGCCACGTTTCGCTCAAAACGGTGACGAATTGCCCTACGTTCTGGTTTCGCCGCAATGTCCCAAAGAAGATTTTTGGTCGAGCGAAACGCAGCAACAACGAATCACCGAACTGGTTGATGCGATCGTGGAAAAGTATGCCGTCGACCAAAATCGTTTGTACCTGACCGGGCTGAGCATGGGTGGTTTTGGGTCGTGGCGGATGGCGGCCGATCAACCCAAACGGTTTGCGGCCGTTGCACCGGTATGCGGACGCGGTGACGCGGCCGACGGCGAAAAACTGAAAGACATTCCAATCTGGGTCTTCCATGGAAATGACGATCGCGTCGTGCCGTATCAAAATTCCGTGGACATGGTTCAGGCCATCAAGCAGGCCGGCGGAACCAAGGTGCGATTCACGTCGCTCGAACACATCGGACACAATTCTTGGTCGTCGGCGTATGCGACGCCCGAGTTGTACCAGTGGATGCTCGACCAGAAACTCTCGTCGGAGTAACGCAACGCAGTGGAAAGGAAGCCTGTCAACATCGAGCACCCAACCAGCATCGAGCAAACAGCGAATAAAATCGCTTTTGGTGATTTTCAAACACCGGTCGAACTCGCCGCGCAGTGTTGCCGGATCGTAGGCGTCGAGTTTGACGCGCCTGACGTCGTGATCGAACCCACGTGTGGAAAAGGAGCATTCGTCCTCGCCGCGGCAAGCGAGTTTCGCAGCAGTCCGGTCATTGGTTACGAAATCAACGACTTGTATCGGCGCGAAGCGCGAAAGGTGATTGGGTCACAGCAGGAGCGTTGGACGACCGATCCCAAGATCAGAAAGTGTGACTTCTTCACTGCAGACTGGCAGCGGTTACGGGCGCGGCATCCGGGCTCAGTCTTGTTTGTTGGTAATCCGCCCTGGGTGACCAATTCGCAACTCGGTGCGTTGGGTAGTCGGAATGTTCCGCAGAAATCCAACGTCGATCGCGTTCGTGGAATCGATGCGATGACCGGCCATTCCAATTTTGATATCTCCGAATCGATGTTGTTGACGCTGCTTGCGGTCATGCGACCGGACCAGGATATCTTGGCCATGTTGGTCAAAACGGCGACCGCGCGGAAGGTTTTGCGGTCGCGTTGGCGTGATGGCGGATACTTTCGACATGCGAGTATTCGGTCGATTGATGCAAAATCCTCTTTCGGAGTCAGTGTCGACGCTTGCTTGCTATTGCTGGCACCAGCGACGTCGCGTTGTCCAGGGCCGCAAGTATGCTTGGCATCATCATCACTGGAGGCGTCTCCCGATCGGATTGCAATCGGTTGGCATGCTGGTGACTTGGTGGCTGACCCGATGTTGGCCGAACAAACTGCATCGTTGATGGCAACACGCAAGCCAATTTCTTGTGTTGGCAATTGGCGGAGTGGAATCAAGCACGATGTTGCCGGTGTTTTAGAGTTTCAACAGGTCGATGGGCAGATCGTTCGCAAAGACGGTGAGATTGTTGATGTCGAAAGCGACCAACTTTATCCACTGGCAAAAGGTTCCGATGTAGCCAATAGTCGCGGGGCTTCTCTGGACCGTCGGCTTTTGATCACCCAGCACGCCGTCAATGAGTCGACGGCCGATTTGCGTCAAACGTTACCGGCGACCTACCGCTATTTGATGAACAACGCGACCGCATTTGATGCTAGGAAGTCATCGATCTACCGCAACCGAGATCGATTCGCGTTGTTTGGGATCGGTCCCTACACGTTTGCACCTTGGAAAATTGCGATTTGCGGTTTGTACAAGCGGTTGCAATTCACACTATTGGGCCCGCTGGATGGCAAAGGTGTCGTGGTTGACGATACCTGTTACTTCCTGGCATTCGATTCACGACAACAAGTCCAATTTGTCGAACGGTTGCTGGCATCGGACGTCACAACGCAGTTTTTTCGGGCAAGAATTTTCTGGGATGCGAAACGGCCGATCACCGCTGATCTACTCAGACGGTTGGATTTGGAAGCCGTTGCCCGCCACCTGGGATGGGGCGAGCAGTATGCGCGGCACTTTGCACAGGATGCTGCGGTCGGTTAGCCCGAGCGGCGGGTGATCACTGTCCGCATAGCTTGACCAAAAAACACTCAGATCTTCACCGAAAACACTCTGGTGGAAATGCGAAGTTGATTGCCCGCTGGCCGACTCCAGGCCGTACACTGTTCCTTTTGCCGGCGGGTCGTCCTGTGGGGTGACCATTAGCGCCGCCTGGTAGTTGCTGTTCGAATCTCATGTAAGGGGAAACCACCTAATGCGTCTTCCAGTTTTTGGCCACGTTGCATTTGCCACCGTGATTGCCGCGTGTTTGTTTGTTTGCGAAAATGGTCACAGTGCCGAGGTTTACGGCCTCGATCCTGGCCCGGTGGAATTGCAGTCGGTTGGCCCAATGACTTTTGGTCCGTCGAATGTTTTGTTTGTTGGCGATCCGAAAGCCGCCAAAGTTTATGCGATCAACACCGAGGACTCGGGCAAGTCATCGGGACAATACAAAGTAGATGACGTGGGTGCAAAGGTTGCCGAGGCTTTTGGTGTGGCCGAAGTAACAATCGCTGACATGGCGGTCAATCCAGAAACCGGACACGCATTCGTCGGTCTCAACGCCGGCGGCAAAGGACATTTGGCTCGTGTCGCGCCTGATGGAACGGTCACGCCGCTGAACCTTGACAAAATCGGTCACGCGTTTGCCGTTTTGCCCAATCCACCCGAGGACAAGGAAATCAAACGCGGACGCCGGTCGATGAATCCACGTACCCAGTGCATTACGGACGTGGCTTATACCGATGGAAAAGTTTTGGTCGCAGGCCTAACGGCCGACGAATCACCCAGTGGTGTCCGTGAGTTTGACTTTCCGTTTCGTGATTCGTCCGAAGGAATGTCAGTCGAGATTTATCACGCGGCACACGGACGCGAAGAAGATTACGCGGCAATTCAAGCGTTTGTGCCGTTCAACATCGGCGGCGAACCCAGTTTGCTGGCCGGTTATACATGCACCCCACTGGTCAAAATCCCGGTCGCCCGCATCGGAGAAACCCAAAAGGTCAAAGGCACGACCGTGGCAGAGCTTGGTAACCGCAATCGTCCGCTTGACATGATCGTCTACTCCAAGGACGGCACTCAGTATTTGCTAATGGCCAATAGCGCTCGCGGCGTGATGAAGATCAGCACCGACGA
>JABDKS010000194.1 GCA_013002105.1 Pirellulaceae bacterium
TCGCCGAAGCGTACCTGCGGGCCGGCAACAACGGCGAAGCGCAACTGTGGATCGATCGAGGATTTGATCTTGTCAACAATCGTCACGAGCGCGGCATGGAAAGCGAATTCCTGCGGTTGCAGGGAGAATTGCACTCCGCGGCAGGCGACGATGAAGCGGCCGAAGATTATTTCCAACGAGCCGTTCAAGTCGCGCAGACCCAACGAGCCAAGTCGTGGGAATTGCGAGCTCTGATGAGTTTTGGCCAATTGAGACAGCGACAGGACCGGCAGGATGAAGTTCAAGAGATGCTCCGGAACGTCTATAATTGGTTCACCGAAGGCGCAGATACAGCTGATCTAGTGCGAGCAGCGGCAATGCTCGACGCGTGAAGTTTTGAGGAATGCAATTTTTGTTCTGCTCGATGCGATTCCAATCGATATTTTGGAGTCACACAAAGACAAATCGACCTGCAATCCGCAGGGGACGACTGCTAATTCCCGAAAGTTTGACGGTGAACGACGGGAATAGTCCGTTGTCCAATCAGTTGCGTCCAGTAAAGGGTTGGCGGCGATGTAAGCTATAACGCTGTATTAAATTGAATTTCTTGCCCCACGGTGTGCAAAGCTTGATGACTGACGCAAAACCGAATCTTGGAGATCACGCCATTGTCATCGGCGGCAGCGTCGGCGGGTTGTTGACCGCACGCGTGCTGAGACAACATTTTAGCCGCGTTACGATCGTTGAACGCGATACCATGTCGGACGAATGTGAACCGCGAAAAGGGGTTCCGCAGGGAAGCCACGTGCATGTTATCTTCGACGGTGGCATGCAAGTCATCGATCGGTTGTTCCCCGGTTTCTCAAGTGAACTTGCCGACAACGGATCGGTCGTCTGCGATCTTTCGCGTGAACTGTGTTGGTACCACGCGGGTGTTTGGAAAGCGCGACCTCCATCTGGACTGACCTCCTACTGGCAAACACGGCCGTTTTTAGAAGCGAATTTGCGGCGGCGGTTGCAGAGCGACACAGATATTCAAATCTTAGACCAGACCAGCGTTGTCGCTCTGGTCGCCAGCGAAGACAACTCCCGAATTACCGGATTGGAGATTCGCGCAAAGGCAGAAAACGATGATGGCAACCCGGAAACGCAACATCTGCAAGCGGATTTGGTCGTGGACGCGAGCGGTCGCGGGAGCCAAACACCCAAGTGGCTCGAATCGCTGGGGTACCAACGTCCGGTCGAAACCACAGTCGAAGTCAATATCGGCTACGCAAGCCGAGCCTACCAGCCAAGCCACGACGAAAACCGTGATTGGCAAATCATGGCGCTCTATGGGACCCCTCCGACCAGCAAACGAACTGGGTACATCTTTCCGGTCGAAGGTGGTCGATGGATGGTCAGCGAAGTCGGCTTTCTGAACGATTCACCACCCGACGACGACGACGGATACCTCCAATTCGCTCAATCGCTCGAACGTCCTGACTTCCACGATGCGATCAAAGACGCAGCGCCACTGACGCCGATTTCGACGTTCAAGTTTCCTGCCAACAAATGGCGGCGGTACGATCGACTGAAACGTTTCCCGAGCGGGTTACTAGTCATCGGCGATGCGATTTCGACGTTTAATCCTGTTTACGGCCAAGGCATGAGTGCGTGTGCCTTGCAAGTTGACGAATTAAGGAAGCTGCTCGAGCAGTGCACCGGTGCGAATCAGCTACCGGCAAACGTGTCGAAACGCTTTTTCGGCAAAGCGGCGAAGATCATCGGAGTTCCATGGATGCTTGCAACACAGTCTGACTATCTGTACCCGCAGACAATTGGTAAACGGCCACTACATACAGGACTACTGAACTGGTACTTGATTCGCGTGCTGGGTCTCTGTAGCGGCAATGACACCGTGGTAAAAACGTTTTACGAAGTACTGCATTTCATTAAAAAACCGACGGCATTTTTTCATCCTCGAATCGCTTGGCCAGTATTTACGCGTGCGTTGGGTTTCAAAGGTTCCTATCGCGCGTCCAAGGTACGCCCCACGCTCCCTGTGTAACCAAGCCAGTTCGTCGCGTGCATACGGTGATCGAAAGCGTTTCGATGCAATTCGTCGGTCGGTTAGAAACTTTCTGTTACCGTGTTGCGACCGATTGCGACAGGCCACCGTTCATTGCTACCGCGTGATTGCCAGACCAACAATCCAAGCGACAAAGATGATGATGATCGCAGCACTGCCGGCGATGCCTTGAAC
>JABDKS010000229.1 GCA_013002105.1 Pirellulaceae bacterium
AAACCAAGAAGCCAATACAAACCCAGTGCCAATTAGAACTTACACCGATTAAGTGCCATTCGGTCCTGGCCTACGATTGATCCCACGTATTAAGTAAAAATGCTCTATCGCCCAAACGGCCAATGAAAGGTGACGCTGTCCAGCTAGCGACCACGATTGCCTTGCACGTCCGATGCACGCAGCGGGTTGAACGGGACGCCGTTGGTGTTTTCGGAGGGTAAGCGGAGAGGATTGACGGGGATTGCCGTCAAGGTGCGTGATTCCCTTGGACGCTGGGGATCGGGTTGGGTCAAGGGAGTCCGTGCGATGTTGTTGTCGCGTACACGGTTGTTGTCGCGCACACGATTGTTGTCGCGTACACGATGCTGTTTTGGCTTTGCGATCCCGCGGTCTTTACGGGGTGCCGCAACGGGTGGCGAAGTAGATTTTGTCGCTTTTGGCGTCGCGTTCGGACCTGCCATTAGGGGACTTGATTGCGTCGGGGCAGACAACTGCGGCACTGCCAGCGATCGTGCGACTCGCTTGCGCACGGCGTTTTGTGGAGGCAGCGAGTCGATTTGTTTTGCAGCCGGTGCCGGCAGGGACTCGATGGCCGATTGCGGTTGGTTCGTCGCGTCAGCGCCGCGCGTCGCCGCTTGGGCGATCGATTGCGGTGCGTCAATCATCTCGATCGGTGGCGTCGGCTGCATGTCGTCGATAGCATCGATCACATTGCCAATCATGGGGGGCGGAACGAGAACGACGGGCATGATTTCGCCGTCATTCATCAGATGTTTCATCGCGAACATGCGACCATTGTCGGCCCGCCGAAGCAGTCCTTCGCGATCAACGGCCTCGAACGAGAACGCGGCGTAGCCGCCCCGACCGACGACCATCAGACCATGTATTCCTGGTTTCATCGAATTGAGTCGAAATTGACCCAGCGCGTTGGCGGTTGTCTTGCCAACCGGAACGCCGTCTTTGAAGACGACGACGGCAGTTCCTTGCAATGCACTGTGCCGCGACCGTCGGTTTACCAGTGAGATCAATTTGCCGTGCAAGGCGCCCTGTTTGCCCAGTTGGATTTGAAACTGAAACGATTCGCTGGTCAGCGATTCGGTCACCAATTCGTTGTCCAGCAGGTCAATTGACGCATCGTCACTGCGAGTCAAATTGTTTTGTGTGATCGTTTGCAGCTGGTCATGGGAGATTCGCATCATGGAAAGCGAAATCGGTTTTGGATCAGCAGTGGGCTGAAAGTCCAATGACATGGGATCCGCTGCGCCCTGTGGGGGCGCGTCGGATTCTCGGAACGAGAAAACCATCGCCCCGTGGTATCGGTCGCTCTGCGCGATCACGGCATACGCACCCCTCTGGGCCTGATCAATCACGACGAGACCTTGCTCGTTCGCCTTGTATGATCGGCTTTGGCCGCGCGGATCGATGACGGTGACCGTTGCATTGGCGATATGTTTCGCCGGTTGTTCGCCGTCTGCTTCCAACTGAATCAAAACGCGACGCTCTGCCGGCATGAACATCGCAACGTTATCTGCGGGCAGTTTTCGGGCATTCAGTTTCAGGTAGGGATCGATTGCCAGGTCATCGACGACGAATGACGATGCCAGCAGTGCCAAAACGACAAAGAAGGTTTGCAGGTAATAGGTTCGCATGGAAATCATCGGCGCTATGGATTGACTGGAACGGTCGTTCGAATCCACTCACGTCGCTACCTCGGTTTTACGATGTGACGGACGGACGTAGTGGATTGGGTTTGTGAGGATTGCGTCGGGCAAACGGCTTGTGCGGGCGCGCACGGATTGACCCGTCAGAGACAGGGCTCCACTGAAAGTCTTCCCTATGCACAAAGCGTGGCGAGCGAAATCACGCAGCAAGATCGCCAGAAACGAGGCCGCCGCGTGGGTGCGAGCGAGATTTCGGGCCGCAACAGGGTTTGAAAGAATGTTCAAGGTGAACGATCAGATCGCCGACAGCCGCCTGCGGAACCATCTCCGTTCAGATGGAGAGCATCGTTGCGTAGCCTGTAGGCCAGGACCAGTCCTGGCGGGCATTCGCAAAGCGATTGTGCAAACCGGCGCTGGCCAAGGGGCGGTAGAAATCGAGCCCAATAAGATCGAACCTATCGAGATCGAGCCCGTGGAGATCGGGCTTACTGAGATTTAGCTGGAATTCCGGCCTCGGATCTGATGCGCCGTTGCATGGGTGCCCGCTGAATATCTAGACAGCGCCATTTTGGAATCCGAGCGCTGTGTTTCCCGGTTCCACTAGCCGCACGGCGCTAGCCGAATGGCACTTACTTCACTCTCCCGCTGGCGGGAGAGTCGGTCTCTCAGGACCGGAGAGGGCGGCTTGTTTTATTTGATCTTTCGTTTTTGGGCCAAGAACCCTCCCCGGCCGCTACGGCGTCCGACCCTCCCGCCGCGCGGGAGGGTGAATCAGAAATGTAAAGTAAGTGCCATTGGGCGCTAGCCGCGGTTCCTTCCGAAAACAATCCCGGGAATCCCCATTGGCTGATGAAAAGTCGCGCTGCCCAGCTAGGCAGCGATCTTCCGCGTCAGCGGCGCGTGGTCGATCACCGCCGTTCGCGATGTGGGTGTATCGGCTTGGGGCACTGCGACCACGTCCAAACCATGTGCCATCGCCAGTGCTTCGATTCCACCGAACGCGATGGTCAAATACGCGAACAGTTCTGCAAACTCTTCGATCATGGCTTTGGTCGAGTCAGCTTCGGCGATCTCGCTTATCCCAATCCACAGATCGGGTCGATCGAGCATTTGGCATGCCGTGCACAGATAGATACCACCGAGGGCAAAAAGCGTGACAGCGGGTTGTCGGACCAGCCACATCGCATCGGGAACCACACGTCGCCGATCAATGATCAATGCGGTGATGGCGATCAAGAATAGCGGCAGACCGATCACCCACTGATAGGCATCGTGAAACAACATTGCTTCGATCATCGAATCCGACTCACGTGCCGCCGCGTACGCGACCATCGTCGCGCACGTGATCAAGCCGGCGCGACCGCGGCGACAATGATAAGCCGCGTACAGCAGGCAGGCGGCTGCCAGGATGGCCAAATACACTTGGGCCGTTTCGACCGGACCATTCTCGGATCCAATGAACTGTGGACCCACATAGCCGACGCCCAAGAAGAGTGCTTGGAAAAGCACAAATGCGATGGCTGCGTAGCACGTCAGGCGAGCTGGGAATGACACCATTGCGTCAGCGTAGGTCCACGTTGGCGGCGGATTGTGTACGTCGTCGGCTTCTTCCATGAAACTCTACCCTGCAGAAATGATTCGCTAACAATTCATTATCGGATTGACGCAGCGATAGAAAGAGCGAAAACGCAAACTTTGCCAGCATTGCGGTTGATGCCGACGCTCAGGTCGCCGATGGAGACTCGGACCAATGCCTCAGTTTCAGATCGTAGTGCCCTGCTTGGTCAGCCGGAAATTGCCCCGATTGCACGCGGGCGATGATCCGCGGCAATTCATTCACAAATTCTGCTGAGTGAGTTTTGGCATGTAACGTCCACGCGTCAGGCGAACTCAAATCGGCACGAATGAAGCGACTGCTTTGCAGTTTTTGTGACACCATCGTCTCCCAGCTACGTACCGGATCGTCAGCTGCATCGACGGAGCGATTTGACCTTGGCGGGTCATAGGCGGGTTCCAACGGCAGCAGCTTCGCCAATCGACTGCGTTGGAGCAGAAACTTGCGGCTGGTGAAGGTCTTGAATCGGTAGTATCCCGGCACATTCTCACTCGCCGATTCGTCCACGAGTTCAAACTCGGCGGATTGAAACAACGTGCCGTCTTTGGTCGGTGGGCCCGGCAGCGGCAACACAAACAAGACTTCGTCGCGCTGTTGGACCAACGAGATCGCGTCTCGGATCCATGAATGTCCGCGACGTTGAAATAGCAGCATATCGCAGTCGAAATGGACCAAGTACTCCGTCTGACAGGATTCAAACTCACAGATCCAGGGCCACAGTGGAACGCCCCGCGTGTCGCGCGTCTGCACAAAATCCTGGCCGCCATGTTTGTGTTGCAATCGACGATCGTGGCCGTATCCAATATCAAATTCGATCACACGGTCGATCCAGCCATCATCACAAAGTTGCTGCGCACACAGCTTCAATTCAGCAAGCGTCGCCGCGCCGGTCTCAGCGGCCCGCTCGGGCGGCGGCGGACTGACATCGATCACCAGCATCCGCTGTGCAAACGGATAATCACAAGCGGTTACCAAATGGGCCACGGTCAAAGGCAAGTACGCCACGTCGAATCGAGACGCCAAAATAGAAAGCGTCACGCCATGTTCCGCTGTTTCACTCATGACAAACACTCAAGATGGCCATCAAGCGCTGCATGAAACGGGGGCATCGTGTGTCGAAAGGATCAGTCGCGGTGAATGCTGGATCTATCCAAGCTGATCAGAATACTGGGGCAGTATAGTCGACACATACAGCAACTCGCTTGGTCACGATTGTCAATCGTTCGTCGCTTTGGGACTTGGACGGTTGGATGGGGATCGCATCGCGTTGATTTGCCATCGGGATCCGTCTAGTGTCCGATTGGAGCGATCACGGTGGGTGCGGGCGGGGCAACCGCGCAAACAAAAACGAGCCTGTCGAAACAGGCTCGTTGGTGTTTGAAAATTGCGATTGATACGGTTGGCTAGTTGCCGCCTGGGAATCCACCCCCACCGAGTCCACCACCGCCACCGCCACCGGCTCCACCGCCACCAGTTTCGCCATCGACGAAGTTAAATGTGGTCACGTCACCGACTTGGGAGAAGAATGGTGACGGGGTGATTCGCACGTAGCGACGATCGGCCGAGATAATCGCCAGGCCGTTGACCGTTGCACCTTCGGGCAGCTGCGTGATCTCAGGTCGGAAACCAACGGCACCGTTACGTTGAAATCCTTGCTGCTGTTGGAAAGCACGTTGGTTTCGTGGAACGACTCCGCCGGTTCCTCCGGTGAATCGTTGGACATCGCGGAACAGGTCCTGCAGGACTTGACCGGCATCTTGGCCGTCTCCGGCAAATTGAGCCAGCACGTCGTCGCGTACGTCACGCTGAACGTCGCGCAAGTGAGCCAGTTGTGCTTCGGCGATTTCGCCTTTGCGCTGGCCATCTTTGACTTCAAAAATCAGCAACGCGTCTTTTTCGGTCAACGGAACCTGCTGACGAATGAATCGTTGACTCGGTCGTCCGACGTCGGTCAAGATTTCGACCGTTGCGTTGCCGGTGGTGACATTGCCCCACACGCGTCGCAGCAACAATCGATAGGTTCCGGTGAATCCGCGGGGACAAAGATACGTTTCCGATACGGTGCCGGTTTCGTCGTCGCCGTGACCTGGGAAAGCGTCGCCCAGCAGCGTACCACCACCGGCGGTCGAGATGTTTTCCAGCGAGCAGACCGTTCCCGAAGGTTCTTCGACGGCGACATCGACGTCGGCGTCACCGGTCCAGCGAACGCGTACGATAATGTCGTGCGACGCAGCGAGTTTCAGTCTGCGATTGAATTCATCGGCCTCTTTCTGTCGGCCTTCTTCGATCAGTTGTCCGTAGGTTGCCCGCGCGACCAGTTTGGCTTGGTCAACGATCGGTTGGAACTTTTCGGGCCATGCTTGTGAAAGCACACCACTGCACGCCCAGGTCAATCCCTGGACGTCATTGATCTCCTGTGCGATCTGTAATCCCATCACATAGGGCTCGCGACGGTACTCGTCCATGTCGGACACATTCATACACAATCGCAAGGCAGCGGCATTGGATCCGATGTCACGAAGTCGTGCGGCGACATGCAGGATTTCTTCGGGTGTCTCGGCAAAATCGACCGCTGACAACCAAGCCCGTTCGACTTCTGC
>JABDKS010000237.1 GCA_013002105.1 Pirellulaceae bacterium
GTCATCGAGCGTGCGTTGCATATTCTCCCACAACTGATAGCCCCAAGGTTTGATGACCATGCAGCCGCGAACCGGCGAGGATTCTGCCAAATCGGCGGCGCGAATCACTTGTTGATACCACTCGGGGTAGTCATCCGCACGGGTTGGTTGGATGGCAGTCTTGGGGGCTTTTGCCATGTCGGCGTTCTCAATGGTGATTAAAAATGGTAGCGATATGCCAAATTGTGCGGTCAAGTGGCGATGTGCCAAGCCCACTGGTTGGACGGCCGAGACATTAACCGCCTGATTGCGGCCGGAGAAGTACAAACAGGTCGTCTATCCTCGGGTCGCACGGCACGCACGATCGTCAGATTCGCGTTGCTGAATCTTTTTTTGGTGGGCTTGGTGGCCAACGGAATCGGCAACCGCAAGTTTCTCGAACCGCTTGACTTCGATTTGTGCCTGCTGCAGCAGCATTTGATTCTCAGCGACTTGCTGTTGGATTTCTGCTCGTCGAAGGAACAGGGTATCGAGTTGCTGTTGTAGATTACGATCGTGTCGAGCGATTGTCTTGAGCGCCTCCAGTGGGACGCGGCCCACTTGGCGTAGGTTCGGGTCTTGTTTCAGCGCGGCCTGCTGCGTTTGAAGATCCAGGCATTGTTGCTCGATCGCATCCAGCTTGACGAAGAGCCGTGCGAGACTGAGACGAATTTCATCGCGCTCGTGTTGTCGCAGTTGCAATATCGCAGCGAATCGAAATGGAGAGTTCATGCGGTGCGTATCTGCGACTCATCGTGACGGCCGGGGCCGGAAAACCATTGGCAGCTAGGCTGCTGCGCCCTGTTGTGGAGAAAGCAGTTGAATCAACTGGTGGCTCGATTCATCGCGATCACAGATTTCGGTGGCACTTTGCTGTAAAAAGTCTTGCAGTGCTGCTCGCATCTGGATTGCTCGATCGACGCTCTCGTCGGTTCCGGTGCGATAGGCGCCGATCGAAATCAAATCTTGGTGTTGTCGATAGACGCCCATCAGCTTGCGGGCCAACATGGTTGAATTGGCTAGATCAGAGTCGACCAAATGGGGCTGAAGTCGGCTGAGGCTTTCCAAAATATCAATGGGCGGCCAGTGGGCTTGGGCAGCGAGCGAACGATCGAGCAGGATGTGGCCGTCCAGCAGTCCACGTAATGCATCGGAAATCGGTTCGTTGGGATCGTCGCCCTCGACCAAAACCGTGTAGAAAGCGGTGATCGATCCGGTCATAGCGCAACCGGCACGTTCGACCAAACGTGGAAGCATGTTAAAGACGCTCGGTGGATAGCCGCGAGTGGTGGCTGGTTCACCGGCGGCAAGCCCTAGTTCTCGTTGTGCCATCGCAAATCGCGTGATGGAGTCCATCAGCAGGAGGACATGCTCTCCTTGATCGCGAAACGATTCGGCAATGGCTGTTGCCGTTGATGCAGCCGCGACACGTTGCGCGGCCGGTGCGTCGCTGGTGGCGACCACGACCACACTGCGCCGGAGTCCTTGCTCGCCTAAACAGCGGTCGATAAATTCTTGGACTTCCCTGCCCCGTTCGCCCACCATCGCAATCACGATTCGGTCTGCGTCGGATCCGCGGGCCAGCATTCCCAGCAGCGTGCTTTTCCCGATACCCGAGCCGGCAAAAATTCCCAGTCGCTGACCACGTCCACAGGTCAGAAACGTATCAATGGCGCGAACGCCGGTCTGCAGCGGAGTGTTGATCGATGGCCGCGCGAGCGAAACGGGTGGCGATCGCTCGGCGTCGACAGATATCAGATCGTTTGGGAGCGGCTTTTGATCAAGTGGTCGGCCAAACGCGTCGATCACGTGGCCACATAACGACGGTCCGGTGCGAATCTTGAAGGAGTTGGCGACCAAACGGACCGTGTCGCCCGCAGCGACGGACGTTACGCGTTCTAAAGGCGACAGGATCGCGCGATCATTGTCGAATCCAATCACGCGTGCAAGGCGTTTGTCGCCGTCGTTTGTCCTTAACTCGCAAACAGCACCAAGGGCGACGGTCATGCCTTCGGTTTGAATGCTGTCCCCGATGACTGCCGCGACGCGACCAATCACTTGATGCAGGTCTGCATCACGAATGATCGCGCGCAACGCGTCTGGATTTCGCAGCGTCGGCGGGTTGAGGGTCGTCAGTGGTTCGCGATGGGTCACGCCAACAATTCCTCCAGTCGCTTGAGCTGTGCCATTAGGCCGGCTCGGATTTCGCCGCCCGTTTGTCGCACGACCACTTCGGTGTGCCCGACCGAATCATCCGGTTCGACGCAAGTTTGTTCGGGTAGATCAGGCGACGATAACATTTCGTCCAGCGATTCACCCAGCAGTACAAGTGTTTCCGGATGAACGGCGACGGTCAATCGACATGCTGAACGGGCACTACCGACGGCTTGCTGAGCCCAGCTGACAATCAGTCGGGGATCATAGGTCAATTCACGAGCAACGATCCGCTCGCTGGCTGAGAGAGCGATGGTCGTCAACGAAGCGGCGAAGTCTTGCATCCATTGTTGATGTGCGGTGTGCAGTTGATCGACGGCGCTTTGCACCAGATCGAGTCCGGTTTGCGCCCGCTGCTGGGCTGCCGCTTGCAATTTGGTTTCGGCATCGATCGCGGCAAGGCGGAGTCCCTCGTCGAAACCCTGCTTTTGCGCGTCGTTTCGAATCGACTCCGCTTCTTTGCGAGCCTCGGCCAAAATCGTATCTGCCTGTTGGCGATACGCATCGAGCTGTTGCCGACCCTCTGCGGCCAGATCGTTCAGATTAAATCCCGCCAATCCACTTGGACCGCCAGCGGCAGCAGGCGTACTTGTCGCGGAGGGATTGTCTGCGGACGAGTCGGACTTAAAAACGGTTGCCATGGGATCGTGCTGCAGATTTGCGAGGGGGGTCAAGCCGCGTTGGCGCGGGCCGTCGTCGATGTGTCGACCGAGACGCGTGCTACGGCCACTTTGGCTTCATCGATTTCTCGTAACTGGAGCGAACCGAGCGTGCTCATTCCGCGCCGGACCCGCTTTGCTTTGGCCCGTGGAAGCAGCGCGATCGCGCGTTCAGCCACATCATTGGGCAGCCCGCACAGCGTCAATAGCGCTTCGCGCGTGCGAACACGACCAAGTGCGAAGACCAGATCGCTGGAGGAGAGTTCGATCAGGTACTGATGGGTAGCATCCGAGAGCGTGATGGTCGAATCGGGGCTGTCGACTGCTTTAGAGCAAGGTGGGCGAGCAACGTCGGCAGCCGGCGGATCTGCGTCGTGAAGAACTTGGACGATCGTTTCTGATTCGTGATTCGATGGCAGCGCGATGCGGATGTCGTCGGTATGCTCGATGGTGTCTTCTTGCCAGCTTCCGGCAGCCAGTTTTAACGGGGGCGTGTCGTGTTGGGCTGGAGTTGTCGAGCGATCGAGTGGTTCATCCGGCACCGGACCATTCTTGGCCTGCACTGCCAATTCGGGTAACTCAGCCATGATGGCCTGTAACGCGAGTTTGCCACTGCCGGCCGTTTCGGCTTGGCGTCGTGTCTGCAAGCGTTGTTTCAAATGCGCTGCGACTTCGGTGGTCGCTGCCGATGTCGCTTCGTCCAATCGACCGATGCGACTGAGTGTTTGGTTTTGAACCGATGTATCCAGTTGTGGAAGGACTTTGGCTGCCTGCTTGGGCGGAATCGAAGCCAGGACCAACGCGATGGTTTGAGGGTGTTCACCGCCCAGGAGTTCCGCCAAGTCGTCGACTGCCACATCGGCCAAGAATGCGAAAGGTGAATTCTGCGGTGGGGCTGTCGATTCGGACGGCGGCAAGATCGAGGCAAGTGATTGGCGGTAGCGGGGCATCGCCCCCGATGATTTGGTAGCAGCGGGTGACTTCGAGTCCTGGCCAATATTAATCTCGTCATGAACGGACCCGGCCGATTCGACAAGCGTTGCGGACGTTCGAATTTCCAAGTCGTGGTGCAGACCTTCCTTGAAACTTCCCAGCACCTCTTCACGCTCGGCGAGTTGGACCGGTGCGAGTGTCGCGATCGCTTGGTTGACGATGTTTCGTGATTGGGCATCGACCCCGCTCAATAGCTTCGATGCGGTCGGCGCCGGCAGGCTGCTCAAAAATACCGCAACGCGTCGAAGCATCGACTCTCGTTGGGCAAGTGTTAATTGAGCGTCACCCATGCTGGGTTCTCCCTGGACGTTTGGATCGAGGCAGATAAGGCCGATCAATCACTTGTTGTCTTATAGGAGATCTGCCCAAGAAGTGGGAAGAGAGAATCAGGCACTGTCTCGTAAATACAAACCGGCGGAAAAGGGGTCAGTCCCCAATAGCAAAACGGCCCGATGGGTGCTTTGCACTATGGGGGGCTGACCCCTTTTCCGCCGCCTAAGAAGCGATGAGACAGTTCTAAGCGGCTTTGCTGATCCAATTGCGTATCAAACTGACCGCTGCGTCGGGATGTGATTCGATTAACGCAAGCAAATCGTTGTCGCTTGCGTTGGTCGCTTGGACAGGAAGATTATCGCCGTTGTCAGCAACGTTTTTCCGGTCAGAATCATTGTTCAATTCGTTGGGCAGTGGGATGGTGGCAGACGATCGCGAGGCCAGCGATTGTCCGAGTGCGGTGCGGGGTTGTGGTGAACGAGCGATTCTCCAAACGCACCAGACGGCAATCAATCCCATCACCAGTAAGCCAAGTGGCTGAAAATTCTGACGCATCCAGGACGCTACGATCGTCGGCAGATCGGCTCGCGAGGTGGCTGCCGACTCGAAATCGGGGAAGTCCCAAACTTCGACAAGCGACGAGCCGTCCTTCTGAGTAGCGGTGGCGAGCAGCGCCGGCGTGACCGCGGCGAGAATATTGGATTTGGTGTAGTCGCGCAATCGTTGCAACTGTTGATCATCGATCGCCGGGACCGTTCCAAGGGGTGATTGAGGATGCTCACGCAAATAGGCGTGTTTCCATACTTGATGATAGTAGCTTTCTGGTAGTCCGACCGACACGCGGACACTTTGCAGGGTCGGCGTATTGCAAGGTACCGTCGTGCATTGAGTGACGGCACGGCTTTGGCCGGAATCGATCTTGGCGGCGGTCTGCTGCAGTCGGGTCGCTCGGTTGCTTCGCACCGAAGCAATCGCACCGATCAGACTCGAAAGGGAACTGACTTCGCCGCGACTGGGCGAATCAGGTGTGCTGACAGTGGTCGCGGTCGTGGGCGCGGTTGTCGGATCGTGCTGCGTCGACGCCGCTTGCACGATTGGTGAGTTCAGTTCCACATAGGCGGCGACTTGGATCGGGCCATACCCGCTAAGGATTTCTCGCACTTGGTGCTCGATACGAGCCTTTTCTTGCAAGCGTTTTTGATCCCACGCGTCATCGCTCTGGCAGACTGCATCGGATGCATGCGTGTCGATCACGACCACTTCGTCGCGTGACATCCCCGCGTAGGATCCACTGATGAATTTTTGGATCATTTCGATACGAGCCGGCGACAGCGGATCTCCGCCTTCAGGGCAGACAACGACGCTTGCTGACTGTTGACGAGAACGCCCCAGGCCCTGGCGCTCGCCTAAATCGTACTCCACGCTTGCCCAACGGATCTCGGGAAACGCTGTCAGTTTGTTGCCCAGGTCCTGCTCTTTGGCGTGCTGGACACGTGCGACCCGTTGGCTACTGGATTCGAAAATGGTGGTCTTGTCGATCGCGTCTTGAACACTGCTGCGAATCGAGACGGGCAAGGAGGATGCCTGTTGCAAAGCAGCCAAGTAATCGCTGCGTGTTTGCGTCGGAATACTGATTCGTCGACCTTCGCGTTTCCAACCATTCAGTCCCGCGCGGCTGAAAGACATTTCGACGGAATCGAGTTCTTGTTCGCTGAGTGATCGACCGCCAAAAAGCAACTCGTCGCTGACAGGACGTTCGCTACGGGCGAGGTAGAACAGTCCGCCGACGATCACGATGGCAAGCACCGCCGTGACAATGCGCGATGATAGCGGCATCGTCGAAAACGCGTTTCGGAATTGGTCGGTGGACTGGCGTAAAACGCTCATACGACTCGGGCATCAGGGAGAAAGTGAGATCAGACAAGATTCGACCTCAAGCGGCCATGCGGCCCGATTCACCCCGGCGTGCAAAGGTAATGGTGACCGCTGCGCCACCCTGTGGGCAATTCTGCCAATTCAGTTTTGCTTGAATCGCTGCCGCGGCCAGTGGCAAATTCTGGGGGCGTGATTCGATATCACATCCGCTGTCGGCGACTTCCAGTTCAACCCCCAAAGGTGTTTCGCATCCGGTGATAACCAGATCGCCACCGTCTCCCATCTCGCCCAAGGCTTGCACGACCAGTGTGCGCAACAG
>JABDKS010000249.1 GCA_013002105.1 Pirellulaceae bacterium
AAGCGTCGGTGATCGGCGGGCGGTCAGCGCGATCGACGGTGATCCAAAAACTCACTGGCACACCAGTTTCACACCCAATGTATTGGAACATCCCCACGAACTGGTCATTGACCTTGGCAAGCGGTACAAAGTCCGAGGTTTCCGCTACCTGGCACGCCAAGACGGCGGCTGGAACGGCGCGGTCAAAGAATGTGAATTCTATGTCTCCAAAACGCCTGACGGTTTGACTGCGCCGGCGGTCAAAACGACGTTCAAAAAATCAAAGCGTCCCCAAGAAGTCACGTTCGAACCAGTTGAGGGGCGATTTGTGCGGATCAAGGCACTCTCAGAAGTCAACGGCGGACCTTGGACGTCCATCGCTGAACTCGGAGTCGTTGGCGAGTAAATCTGGCGACGCGACAGCGTTGTGGTGTGTCAGGGCGATGTATTCGGCTAGGGCGCGACCGTAGCAAAGCGTCCGCGGGTTGCGTCGGCCAATCACATATTGGCTTGCCCTTTGATGGTCTTCTGCGCGATGTCCCATGCATCGACAAGATGCTGGGCATACCCATCGGGGTCCAACAATCCGTCAACCGCCGTTGTATCTGCCACGATCTCGATCAACCAACCATCGCCGTAGCAATCGGCATTGATGATCGACGGGTCGCTCAACGCTTCATCGTTGACACCCGCGAATTGACCCGCGATGGGAGCAAAAAGATCGCTTTCGGCCTTCTTACTTTCGATCGACCCGATATTTGCCCGTGCGGCGATCACGGTGGGAGGCTCGACCAGCCAATCGAGGAAATAGACATCCTGCAGCAAACGCACTGCATATGCCGTCAAACCAAACCGCCATC
Organism: Pirellulaceae bacterium; assembly: GCA_013002105.1. The sequence goes on from JABDKS010000249.1 coordinate 840, forward strand.
GCTGGGCTGATATCTCCGACGCCCACATGTGGTTCTTGGCGTAGTGACGATCCCTGGGAAATTCCGCCGTGAATTCACCCATAGCGAATTCAAAAGGATTCGTGCCCTCAGGTGCACCGCTCACGTGTATCGGACGCCTTGATGCTCGGGTTCAAAGAAAGCGGGTAACATCGCGTCAACTCGCAATAGACCGTCGCGAGTTAAACGAATCGTGTCCGCGTCGATCACTGCCCACTTGTCTTTCACAAAACCGTCCCATTGCGTTTGCCAATGTTGCACGATGTCGACGTCGAACTTTTTGCGAAAGTACTCGACATCCAGGTAGCCACGTTTGAGCAGCAAAATCATTTCACGCACAAGTCGCTGATGGTCGGTGGGAACAAATCCACGCCCGAGCGGAAGTTCTCCGGATTCGATCGTTCCCAAGTACTGCTCCAATTCCGGCAAGTTCTGATAGTGCACTCCACTAGCATGCCCGAAACTTGCGATCCCGGTCGCCAACAAATCGGCACCCTGCCACAAGTTATCGCGGTACGAAAAATTCACCTTGGTTGGATCCTTGACCACGGTATATGCACTGCTAACCGAATAGCCGGCAGCTAGGAATTCGTTGAATGCGTAATCGACCCAGTCACGTTTTGTTTTCCAGTCGGCAACGGGACTCTCCACTTTGTTGCCCAAGATGTCTTTGCTGTAGACCGTATTGAATGGCAACTCCATTTGGTAGATGGTCACACTCTCGGGCGAAAGTTCCAGCGTACGACGAATGTTCTCGCGCCAGTTGTCCCAAGTCTCGCCGACCATTCCGGAGATCAGATCGATATTGACGTTCGGAAAGTCAGCCTCGGTGATCCACTCCCACGCATTAAAAACTTGTTTGGAAAGGTGCGCGCGGCCATTTTCTTCCAGCAGCTTGTCCGAAAAGTTCTCCACCCCCAAGCTCAGCCTTGTCACACCAAGTTGCTCCTTGAGCGTCTTGACCTTGGTCTCGCTCAACGTCCCCGGTTCGCACTCGAACGTTACTTCTTCGGCACCGTCCCAGGTGATGTGCTGTCGCAAGCGGTCAGCCAACTTGGTCAGTTGTTTGGGCGACAAGAAACTGGGCGTTCCCCCTCCGAAATAGACGAACCGAAATGGCCGATCGCCCATCACGGGCAATTCACTGACCATCGAGATTTCGTTGCACAACGCATCGACATAGCGTTGTACTTCGGGCGCTTTGACGTCGGTAAAAACTTTGAAGTAGCAGAACTTGCATCGTTTGCGGCAAAACGGGATATGCAGATACAACCCCAGCGGCGTGTCTTCGGTGGGCGGTTTGCCCAGCGCCGATTCAACAGCCGGCAATTCCTCCTTGGTCCATTGGCTGTAGGGCGGGTAGTTGGAGATGAAGTAGCTGCCGACTTCAGTTTTCTTATCGCTAGCGGCCGATGACATAAGCTGGCTTTGATGGAGGGCGAGGCGACGGCGGAGAAAAATTCCAGCCGTAGATACAGTTTAATGCAAGGCGATCGGTTGGCTATCGCGTCTGGGTGCCCGATGCCCGACAACGGTCGGTTTTGCAAACGTTTTGCATACCGGGTTTATTTTCCCGCCACCTTGCCAAAGCAGCGTAAAACACCTTCATCGTCGGCAATGAACAATTGATCCCCAGCGATTGCGGGGGCGGCCAGAAAGGAACCTTTTATCTCGTACTGCCATTTTTCCTGGCCGTCGGCAAGCGCCAGGCGAATCAATCGGCCGTCGGTCGACGCGATCCAAACATCGTCGCCCGCGATCACTGGCGAGGCGTCCGCACGCCGACGCAACGTGTATCTCCATAACCGCTTGCCGGTGGCAATCGAGATCGCATCGACTTGTTTGTATTGGCTGGTGACGATCGCAAAATCGCCTTTGACCGCCGCACTGCTTCGATATTCCTGCGATCGCTCTTCGTCTTCGTAACGCCACTGTTCGGTCTGTTTCTTCCAATCAAATCGCAGCACAGCGCCGTCCATGATTGGCAGAATCGCGTCGTCACCGGCCACTGCTGGCGTGCTGCCGGTCGGCCCGCCCAGCGGCAACGGTTTGCCGACGGCCTTGCCGGTATTGACATCAACAATGTGCAACTGACCATCGCATCCACCCAGAAATGTCAGATTGCCGGCCAGCGTTGGGCTGCAGCGAATCTGGTCGTCGGTTTGGTACACCCAAGCCGGTTTGCCGGTGACGGCATCAAAGCAATACAGTTTTCCATCTTGGCTGGTGACCAAAACATTTTCGCCATGAAATGCTGCGGCACCACTGATTTCGCCATCGGTGGATTGTTTCCAAATCTCCTTGCCATCCTGGACATTCAGGGCGTACAGATTTCCCTCCACATCACCGATTACCATTCGATCGTCTTGGATCGCCGGCGCGGCCAGAAAACCGGTATCGTAGTTTTTTTTCCAGATCTCTTTGCCGGTTTTGCGGTCGACGGCGTACAGCCGACCCATGACATCGCTCAAGAAAACGCGATTGCCAACCACAGCAGGCGTTGTCTCGATCGCCTCGTCAGCTTTGTACTCCCAAATCACAGACAGATCATCCGGCAAAACAATCGTCGTTGCTCCGGAGGAACCCGCGTCGCCACGCGGCAGCGGCCAATCACTTGTATTGGCAGAGCTTTTTTCGGATGCCCCCAACGTCGTTGCCGGGGCAGACAACAAGCAGGCAATCAGCATTATTCCTGCCGCGACGAAAGACACAAAGTGTCCGAATCGGAGGTGTGAACTTCGACAGCGTGTCATGGGTCAGTCCTGGTTCAAAGACAATCTATTACGTTAAGTACGACTTTAGGGACGTTATTCTGAAATCGTGGCGGATGCTCGAAAAACCCCCGCGCTCGATGGACAGTAGGCGTTTATTATAGGCGATGCGTTTTTATAGTTTGTTGCTGGTGTGCTGAATCCAAGGGCGTTTTTGAACTCGGTTTGTCCCGTTCAAGCCGGGATTTTGCGAACCGGCAACGGTTCTGCAGACCTCACCGAGCGTGACCAACGACACATTCGCTGACGTTCCGCACCCAACCCCTCCGGCATTTCCCCACCCATGCTTTGCGTCAGTATCGGCCGATCTCGCCACAAGCGGATGATCGCCGAACACAAATTTCTTGTCGATGAAGGTGTCGAACTGGTCGAGATGCGTCTCGACTACATCGGCCGAGCGATCAACCTGCGCCGATTGATTACTGATCGTCCGGGACCGGTACTCATTACCGCACGTCGACGCGAAGACGGCGGCCGCTGGATGCGCAGCGAACAAGAACGACTGACCGTGCTGCGATCCGCAATTGCAGCCGGCGTGGAGTACGTCGATATCGAAGCGGATATCGCAGCGCAGATCCCACGTTACGGCAATACCAAGCGTGTGATCAGCTACCACGATTTCTCGGGGACGCCAGAGAATCTGGAAGAATTGCACGCCGCGATGGCCGAAGAAGATGCGGACATTGTCAAAATTGCGACGATGGCCAACTCGTTTGACGACAACATCCGCATGCTGAATTTGGTCAAGCAGTCCAAGGTTCCCACGATCGGAATTTGCATGGGCGAAATAGGCATGGTCACCCGAATCTTGGCCAGCCGCGTCGGTTCTCCGTTCACATTTGCAACGTTCAGTAGCGGCAAGAAGATGGCGCCGGGACAACTGGACTGGAAGGAGATGAATGAGCTTTACAACTTTGATCAAATTAATGATCAGACCGAGTTGTTTGGAGTCGTCGCCGATCCGGTCGCTCACAGCCATAGCCCGCTGATTCACAACGCCGCGTTTCGCGACGCAAAACTCAATGCGTGTTACCTGCCGTTTCGGGTTCCTGCCTCGGATCTACCCTGCTTTATGGATCACTGCGCCGATATCGGCGTGCGTGGCATCAGCATCACGATTCCCCACAAAGAGCATGCGATGGACTATTGCACGCAGGCCGAATCGAGCGCCAATGGAATTGGTGCCATCAACACCATGGTCTTTCATGGTGACGATCGGCTGGGTTACAACACGGATTACCGAGCAGCGATGGACTGCATCGAACAGACGTACGAACTGACAAAAGACGCCGAACGACCCATGCAAGGCATCACCGCTTTGGTGATGGGAGCCGGCGGCGTAGCCAGAGCTATCGCTTGGGGCCTGCGACAGCGGCATGCCGAAGTCACGATTTGCTCTCGGACCCACGAACGTGCGCAGATGTTGGCCGCTGAACTGGGTTGCCGAACGATGGAGTGGGAAGACCGATATTCGCAGAAGTTTCGCTTGCTGATTAATTGCACGCCGGTCGGCATGCATCCCGACATGGACGAGTCGCCCTATTCCGCATCCAAACTGAACGAATACATGGTCGTATTTGACACGGTCTACAATCCAGAGAATACGCTGCTGATCAAGAACGCCAAACTTGCGAATTGCCGAATCATCACCGGCGTAGACATGTTTGTTCGACAGGCGGCCTATCAATACAAGTTGTTTACCGGAAAAGACGCACCGTCGTTGCTGATGCGCAAGACGATCAAAGAGGCAACGAATCCTGTCCGCGTCCGGTGAGCAAAAACGACATGAATTGCGAAGCCACGCCGATGCCCGATGGTGTCAAGATTCGGCAAGCCTTACCCAGTGACGCCGCCGCCATTCACGCTCTGATGCGCCCTTACGTAGCGCAACATTTGCTGTTGGAACGCAGCGAAGCGGAAGTGATTGAACTGACGCGTCACGGCTTTGTCGCGGTGAAAGAGATGCCCGACGAAAGCGAGAAATGTGTCGGATTTTCGGCGGTCGAAATTTACAGTCAAAAACTCGCAGAACTACAGTGCCTCGCGGTTCATCACGACTATCGACGCGACGGGATCGGACGGCAATTGGTCCAACATTGCGTTCAGCGTGCTCGTGATCTGAACGTGATGGAAGTCTTGGCGATCAGTTCGTCCGATGAATTCCTGAAAGGTTGCGGATTTGATTTCGCACTGCCCGATCAAAAGAAAGCGTTCTTTTGCCAACTGAGGCCGCGGAAATTCGAGTAGGCAATCAATCGTCAGCGCTATGTTCGTCAGCATAGCGGTCGTCAGCATAGCGGTCGTCAACAATCTCGTCGGCATCCCCTGCTGCAGACTCGTCCGCTGCAGGCTCGCCCGTTGAAGGCTCATCGGTCGCCGATGGCGGTTCCACGGCAACAGGTACCACCGGTCGCACCGGCTCGCGCAACCAGACCGGGACCAGGAGAACAACGCCCGCTGCGAACAATATCACCCAGTGAGATGAATCGTCGCTCGGCCAATAAGCAAAGAAGTGCAAACGGCGCCAAAGCACCAGTTGAAACGTCAATGCAACTGGCATCGCCAACGCGAACGCTCCTAAAGCATCCCGCGAACCCGGTAGCGTCTTTTGCAGCAGCAGGGCGATCAGCGATGCGAGCACGATGACTGCGGCAATGGCTTGCCATCCCACGACGATCGACGGGATCGCGATGATCGCAATCAAATCCATCAAGCGAGCCGTGTCAGTTCCCAATGGATCTAATTTTGGATTCGCCCTCGGACACAGTCCGCGCGCCAAAATTCGTCCGTAGACCGCTGCGGCGACCAGTGCGGTGACGACCCGCATCAATGCATCCATGTACAGGCCGTCAGGGAACCAGCCGTCGGGGCGGTCGGTTTGCCAGGGCACAATCATCAAGGTTGGAAACACCAGCATCGGGACCATCGTCGCGGCGAATGCGAATACGATTAGACGCCGCGGCAATTTGACAGCGTCGATCCGGATCAAGCCCAGCGCCCAGCAACAGGCAACACCGACGGCGTGGTAAATCAGCACGGCGATCACCATGCCATCGACCACCGGCGCCCACAAAGGCCCGCCGTGCCAATGATTCCATTGGTAAGGAATCGCCAGCCTGTAAAGTTCTGCGACGCCAAGCAGCGCCAGTGACATGCCTACCGAGGCTTCGACAATCGGATAGCGGGACGAAATCGGCAATTTGCAAGTTCGACAACGCCCGCCCAGTGCCAACCAACCGAGCACCGGAAAGTTATCGCGAGCTTTGAGCGTGGTTGTACATCGCGGACACCGTGATCGGCCGTTGATGCTGACGTTATTGGGCATTCGCCACGCCACCACATTCAGAAAACTACCGATCGATGAACCGAGCCAGAGCAGCCACAAAAAAATGACGACGTCGATGGCTCGTGGAATGTAAAGATCATCCGGCCCATAGTACGCCGAACCGAGACTTTGCCACCAAGCGAGCCCGAACACGTACAACAGGGCCAACAGAGTGATCGACGTGATTGTCGCCAATAGTGGTAAACGGGGCCAAAATCGCAAGCGGCTCACGTCGGATTACCGAGGTTCGAGGAGGTGTAGAGGGCTAGAACGGCGTGAAATCAGTGGGACGGACACCGTTCGCTCGGCGCGCTACCGTCACTGTTTTGACGTGGGAATCAGCAATTGGACTCCCCCGCTTGGCCAACTGCAATGACCGACCGTGCCGCTATAATCGGCCATGTTTTGCCAGTACAACCTAACTTTGGCGGTAACTTTCAACCAACACATCGCTCAAAGCGTTACGATACTCGGGCAGCCGAAGTAGTGTAGAACAGATAACCAACGTCGATTCACGCGTTTTCCTTTAAAGGCGATGACCGCACCAGACCAAATTCTTGTAGTGGACGACAGCCCGACTCAGCTTGCCCAGCTGAAGATGTTGTTGGTAGACGCGGGGTACGAGGTATGCGGAGCCGAGAACGGTGAAATCGCCCTCGGCATGGCACTGGAAAAAATGCCGGCTGTTGTCGTCACGGATATGCAAATGCCGGTGATGGGCGGACTGGAATTAGTCGAGCGTCTTAAAGAACAAGCACCATCGATCCCGGTCATCTTGACCACCAGTCAGGGTAGCGAGGAAATCGCAGCTGAGGCGTTGCAAAAAGGGGCGGCCAGCTACGTTCCCAAACGCGACATCCGACAGGCACTCGCGCCCACCGTTCGCCAAGTCATCGCGCTTCGACAGGTTTCGCGTCAGCAAAGCGAAGTTGCCAAGTTTGCGGTGGAGAGTTCGATTGAACTGTCCCTCGTCAATGATGAATCGCTCGTTCCCAGCGTGATCACGCGACTGGAACAGCCGATGGTCGAATTAGATCTTTTCGACGAGGTCGAAAGGATGCAAATTGCAATGGCGATTGACGAAGCGTTGCTCAACGCCATCATTCACGGCAACTTGGAAGTCTCCTCGGAACTGCGACAAAGTGATGACGGCAAACCGTACGTCGACATGATCGCGCAACGAAAGCAAGAAGATCCATATCGTCAGCGACGCGTTCACGTTCGATTAGAAGCGACACCCGGGCAGATTAAGTTCACGATTCGTGACGAAGGCCCAGGATTTGACGCTTCGGAAATCTGCGATCCGACCGACCCCGAAAATCTTGAAAAAGCAGGCGGCCGCGGACTGTTGTTGATCAACGCGTTCATGGATGAAGTCAAGCATAATGACGTCGGCAACGAAATCATGATGCTCAAACGCAAAGTAGAATCCAACGGCGAGGCGTCGTAACTGCCGGGCGTGACCACTTGGCAGACATCTATCCTTTTTCTGCTTCACCCCGTTTCTTGTATCGAGATCGATCGTCTTGACCGCCAGCCGACTGACTGGGAACTCGCAAGCTCCATAGAAGTGCCTCCCGCGGTGTCCCGACGAAGAATCAGGATTCGACGTAGTGGACCTTGTCAAAGAACCCCCGAATCGGAGGATCTTTCACGAGATCCACCACCCTAAAATCAAGCGGTGACACAGCACGACCATGTCGGTCCGGTCCGAACATTGGCAGGCGGCCGCAGTACTTCGCGTCAACGCAGCCATGCGTTGGGGCACAGGAATTTGGGATCTAGCCAATCGGTCCCCTACGAGATCACCCATGCCCATTCCCACCATTCGCCACAGCCACGCCAACGACCACGACGAGCGGCCTGACGGCGACTACGTCTTGTACTGGATGATCGCGTCGCGGCGAACGCGATACAATTTTGCGTTGCAGCATGCGGTGGATCGATGCAAACAGTTCGGCAAACCGCTGATCATCTTCGAACCGTTGCGTGCTCGATACCAGTGGGCCAGTGATCGACTGCATCGATTTGTGATCGAAGGAATGCGTGACAACGCAGCAGCACTGGAAAAGAAAAAGGTAACGTATTATCCCTACGTCGAACCCAAACCGGGTGTGGGAACGCCACTGCTGCACAAATTGGCTCGCAAGGCATGCACCGTCGTCACGGATGAATATCCATGCTTCTTTTTGCCCCACATGATCACGGCGGTCAAAGATCGCATTCCCGCCAGATTGGAGTTGGTCGACAGCAACGGCGTGATCCCGTTGCGACAACCCGATCGCACGTTCACCGTCGCCCACAGCTATCGACGTTGGATGCAAAAAAACATTCTCGACGCACTGCTGCAAATGCCCAAAGCCGATCCGCTCTCACGCGTTTCGTTACCCACCCTCGATGGCGTGCCCAAATCGATCCTGCGACGTTGGCCGGCCGCCGATTTGGACAATCTGTTGGACAAGGACGGGATTGCCAAAATTCCGATCGATCATAGTGTCGTTCCCAGCGACGTCGTCACCGGCGGGTCCGTTGACGCGGCCAAACGCCTCAAGCGTTTTCTTTCCAAAACACTCGATGTGTACGCAGATGATCGCAATCATCCCGACGAACACGCAACGACGGGACTGAGTCCCCATTTGCATTTTGGTCATATCGCAGCACACCAAATCGTCAGCGACCTATTGGACCACGAGTCATGGACGCCCGACCAAGCCGGCCCAGTCAATGGTAAGAACAACGGGTTCTGGAATACCAGTGAGCAGGCAGAAGCGTTTTTGGATCAAGTGCTTACCTGGCGTGAAATGGGTTTCAACAAATCCTTCCGCGAACCGGATTCCTACGACCAGTTTGAATCGCTGCCCGATTGGGCCTTGAAAACCTTGTCCTCCGAAGCCACCACCAAACGACCGGAAACCTACACATTGGAGGAGTTCGAACAATCGCAGACGCACGACGAATTGTGGAACGCCGCCCAACGCGAGATTGTGCAAACCGGGGTGATGCACAACTACATGAGAATGCTGTGGGGCAAAAAGATCCTTCATTGGACCCCCACGCCTCGCAAAGCCTTAGAAATCATGATTCATCTGAACAATAAGTACGGTCTCGATGGTCGTGATCCGAATTCCTACAGTGGCATTTTTTGGGTGCTTGGCCGTTACGATCGGGCTTGGGGACCCAAACGACCTGTTTTTGGGAGTGTTCGCTATATGACCAGCGACAGCGCACGCAAAAAGCTTCGATTGAAGCAGTATCTGGAGCGATTCGGGCCATAAGCTGTGAATGGCCCTCCTTGGAGCTCCAACGTGGTGGAGTTGGCGCTGGAGATTCAGCGTTGCATATCCAGCGTTGGAGATTCAGCAGACGAGAATCCGTCCGACCGAACCTGTCGCCGACATTCCCGCGCCAATCCCGCTCCACGGCCCGCAAATTGGCACGTGACCAACGATTTACCGGCAAATCCGCTCGAAAGGCCTTGCTCAGTTGGTCACTGGTCGATAAATTTCTCGATTCTTTACGGGCCAGCCCGACGGGTGAAAAACCTCGCAGGTGACAATCCTCGCCGGCGACAACCCTCGCAAGTGACCCCGTAGACCCCCGTTTTATCCCAACCAAATCTCACACAGAGTCAGTTCCGTGGCGGTTCAACGTACCTACATAGCGAAACCAGGCGAGATCGAACCTCAGTGGCTGATCGTCGATGCAACCGACGAAGTGCTCGGACGACTCGCCAGTGATATCGCCGTTGTCTTGATGGGCAAACATCGCCCTCAATACACACCCCACGTCGACTGTGGTGATTATGTTGTCGTCGTCAACGCCGACAAGGTCGCGATGACGGGCCGAAAAATGGATGCCCGACACTACACTTGGTACACCGGTTATCCAGGATTGCGTTTGGAGAGTTACGGCGACCGCAAAGAGCGTAAGCCGGAAGACTTGATCTACCACGCTGTGCGACGCATGTTGCCCAAGAACAAATTGGCCAGTCAGATGCTCAAAAAGCTGAAAATCTACTCCGGCCCGGATCATCCCCACTCAGCCCAACAACCGGTCGAACTCGAACGTACCGGCAAGAAAGTTTGATCCAACCAAGGGCACACGATCGCCGCTAAAAACACGATCGCCTTGGACAAATCGAGTGATTCAACAACACATTTCAATCAAAAAAACACACACCCATCTGATTCATGGTCGCGGTCAAGAAAGACAAGATTAACGGTGACGCGCTGGGAACCGGCCGTCGCAAGAGCAGTGTTGCACGAGTACGTGTTCGTGATGGCAACGGCAAAATAATCGTCAACAAGAAACCGATCGAAGAGTACTTCGTCAACGAACAAGATCGCCAGGCAATTGTGTCGACACTGTCGGCCGTTGAGTTTGGTGGACGCGTCGATGTATTGGTTCGCGTCGCAGGTGGCGGCATGACCGGACAGAGCGGTGCCGTTCGCATGGGCTTGGCACGTGCCTTGGTCAGTTACGACGAAGCGCTACACGAGAAACTTCGTGAAGGCGGGTTCTTGACCCGAGATTCGCGAATGAAAGAGCGAAAGAAACCAGGTTTGCGTGGTGCCCGTCGGGGCGTTCAGTTCAGCAAACGATAATCGCTGCAAAACGACGCTCGACCAGATTCACCGCTTCGGTGGCATACGGTGTGCATTGAATCTACTTGGCGACCCGGCGTGGCTGCCAATTTGGCTCAATGAGCAAGAAATGGGTCGAAAACACACGTGGATTTCACGTGATTTTTCGATCGGAGACCGCACCGGGAGCCATAAAATGAGGGAGTTGCATTCGTTTTGCGACTTAAAACGGCGGCGCGATACGGCATCGATCGCTGCCACAAACAGGGAACAAGGCTGAGTTTTGGGAAAAAAAGAAGAAGCATTTGAGGTCGAAGGGACCGTTACACAGGCACTCGCCAACACGCGTTTTCGTGTCCAACTGGAGACGGGGAATGAAGTGATGGCTCACGTTGCCGGTCGCATGCGGAAGCACTTTATTCGTATCGTGCCGGGCGACAAAGTACGCGTGGAGCTTTCACCGTACGATCTGACCAAGGGCCGGATCACCTATCGCGAGCGATAAGTCGCTCGATTCTGGACCACCGCGAGTCTCTCATAATCTCGCTGGCAATCTCGCTTGGGTCTCCCAAGCTGATATCTCCCCCAAGTGACCAACGTCCCACGTTGTTCCGCCGTAAGGGAAGTTTGCCCGCTGATAGGCTGTTCATCGATGCAAAGAAACGCCGCTCGCTTTCCACAACCGGGTGTCCAACGGGACGAATTATGCGTTTCATCGCGGCCCGAACTCGATCAGGGCCATACAATTCCGATCTCTGCGGGCGGGCGTTTATCCGGCCGGTTGCTCATTTTGTCGGCAATTATGAAACTATCTCCGTCTCGTCCGGGTATAGCTTGATGTAAGGCGAGCCTCGTCGGTGGCGTTTTGGGTTTTCCCTGTAAATGCGCAAATCGCAACGGCGCACCGACACATATTACTAACGAACCACTTTCGGCCTCCAAGCCGTGACTCAATTCAAACCACTACTCCCAAAAGGAAGTTGTAAACATGGGCTTCTCGAATCTCTCGATTCGCAAACGAATCATGCCGCTGGTATTTGCAGCGACGGCCGCGGTAACTTTTTTGCCGACACAATTAGTCGGGCAAGAAAAACTACAGGCCGGCGGTGGATCGGCTCCCGCACTCGGCGCGGGCAATGAACCGGTCGTTGTCGTGACGATCGGCTCGATCAGCAAGTTGATGGAAGACGTCAACTATCTGTCAGCTATCGGCGGACAACCGCAAGCTGGCGGGATGTTCCAAATGATGGCTGCGACCTTCACACAAGGTGTCGATACGACGCAACCGATCGGCGTCATGGTTCCGATGGTCAACGGCTCGCCCGAACCAATCGCTGTGATTCCAACATCCGATGTCAAGACAGTCCTGAAACGATTGGAAGCCCAGACGGGACCGGTCGACGAATTGGAAGACGGAACGTTGGTCATCGCCATGGGTGCCAACGTCGTCTACATCCGACAAGTCGGCAACTGGGCGGTCGCTGCCCGAACGCCTGATGTCTTGGCGATGGCGCCGGCCGATCCCACGTCGCTCTTTGAAGGGATGGGCAACAAATACGACCTAGCGTTCCGCGTCAAAATGCAGCAGATCCCAGCCGAAACGCGCGACATGCTGATCGCCCAAATGCGTCAAGGTTTCGAGCAGGCCATGGCTCAACAAAACAATGGTGACGCGGACTCGGCACGACAGATGGCCGAAGGCACGATCGATCAATTGGAAATGATGATCAAGGAAAGCGACGAAATCAATTTCGGTTGGAATGTCGATCAACTGAATAAACAAATGATCATTGATTTCTCGTTCACCGCGTTACAGGGTACGCAACTGGCTGCTGTCTACGGCGGCCAACAAGCGATCCCCTCTAAGTTTGCATCGGTGATTCGCCCCGATGCTGCCGGGTATATCCACGCGGCCGCATCGATCAGCCCCGAAGCAGTCGAAATGACTCGCACCAGTTTGAACAATTCGCTGACCACGTTGCGTGGTGCATTGGCAAACGAGGACAAGCTGACGCCCGAGCAACAAGCCGAAATCAACAAGATGATCAATCGTGTCGCCGACTTGTACGTCGATTCGGTCGCCGAAGGAAAAATGGATTTGGGCGCGATGCTGTTGGCCAATGAAGACGATTTTCGGTTTGTGCTCGGTGGTTTTGTCACCGATGGCAACGAGGCAGCGCAAATCGTCAAGGACCTTGCTGACAAAGTGCAGAACGAAACGGACGCTCCGCGTTTCAAGTTTGACCAAGGCACGTACAAGGGTGTAACGATGCACATCGTCGAAGCCGACGTGCCTGAAAGCGAAGACGAAGTGCGAACGATCTTTGGGGACGTGCTCCGTGTCCATATCGGAACCGGTCCCAAGACCGTTTACGTCGCTGTTGGCAAACGCAGTGATGATCTGCTCAAGCAGTTCATCGATTCGGGGGCTGCCGATACGGATTCCGGAAATCGGCCCATCGGGCAAATGCGGTTCACGCTGTTGCCGATCCTGCAATTTGCACAGAGTGTCGAAGACAACGCGACGATCGCTGCGATGATCAATACGTTGGCCGGAGCTCCGGATCCTGGTGAGGTCAACGTGATTAGCACTGCGATTACCAACGGTGCGAAGTCGCAAATCAAAATCGGCGAAGGCCTGATGAAGGCGATCGGAACGGCCGCAGCTCAAGGCCAAGCACAGAACGCTGGTGGCTTCTAAGCCCCCAGTGACTGATGCCAACAAGACACCGCCCGGCTGGCAAAAAGCCGGGCGGTTTTCATTCCGTCCCACCCACTTGGACGACTGCTCAGTAAGATTGAACTGTGACTCACAATAAAAAAAGAATACTGATTGCCGTGACGATGTTGGTTGCCGGTTCCTTTTTGCTCCTGCGATCGCGCCGGGGCTCAGGGATCGATGCGACCAGTGTCGCACCCTCTGATTTGCAAGAGATCGAGTCGCCGACGCGCGACGCCACGATGAGTGATGTGCTTGAGTTGGCGCAGGCAGCCAGAGAGCACATCGCGACGAATCTGAACGACTACACGGCGACATTCATCAAACAGGAAGCCGACGAGCGGGGAACGTTGGGTGAAGAAACGGTCATCCAGCTCAAAGTACAAACGCGACTTCGCAATGATACCGATGACGCGCCCATGCGAGTCTATTTGCGGTTCACTGCTCCCGAGAGCTACAAAGGCCGCGAAGTGCTTTGGGGCGAAGACATCTACGATGGACAAATGGCAGTGCACGAAACTGGGCTGCTGCTTGGTTTCAAAACCATCTGGCTCGATCCCAATGGCATGATCGCGATGCAGGGCCAACGTTATCCAATCAGCGAGATTGGTCTGACCCGGCTGGTCGAAAAGCTAATCGAACGTGGCGAAAAAGACCGACACAATCCGAACGTGGTCGTCACCATCACACACGATCACAAAATCGGCGACGTCCCGGCGCAATTGATTCAGGTTCGCCGCACCCAACCCAGCGGCGACGACAAAGAAGACTTTGCGCTCGCCGAGATCGCAATCGATCCAGAACGCCAATTGATTTTGCAATACCGGAGTTTCGGTTGGCCCAGTCCCGACAATCCGTCCGGCTCGACCGACTTGCCACTGCAAGAATCGTACACCTATCAAAACATCCAGACGAACGTCGGCCTGACCGACAGCGATTTTGACGTCAAAAATCCTTTGTACAACTTTCCGTAGAACATTTCAGGTTACTTGTGGGCTAGGATTTTTGCGGTCAAGCGTCTGTCCTGACGCGATTTTGCCTGGACGGAATCTGACCTGCGATCAGTCCGCCTTCACCCTGGAAATGCTTCAATGGATCCGCGGATCGTTTCTCAATCCGCCCTATCTCAGCCATCACTCGATAAGCCAGGTAGCCATCATGCGTTCTGTTATTTTCTCCTGCATCCTCTTGTTGGCCCTCGGCTCTGTGAACGCCGACGAACTTGTACTGGAGGATTACCAGGGTGGCGGAGAATTCCAGGTCGCTGATTGGGCCAACTCGTTCGCCGATCCCGAGGGCAATCGAAATTCAGCGATTCAGAGCGATCAACGCGCCGTGGTGACTTGGGCAACAAAATGGAGCGGCCTGCCGTCCAACGGTGAAGCCATCGATGCGTCAACCTACACGACATTTCAGGCCGACGTGATGGTTCCCAAAGACCAGCCCGCTCAAGAGGGAACGAACTTCTACTTCCAACTGCTCAACGAAGGTGACGTGGGCTACTCGTATTGGGAAGCGTATGTTCCACAAACCCTGGTTCCCTCTGACGGCAAATGGTATCGCATCGAGTTTCCGATCAAGTCGATGGCCACCGGCCATGGCGACGGAGGCGAAAAACCGACCGATTTCAAGACGATCAACGGCACGGTTTGTGGCATGACGTTTGATGAAGACGGCAGCAAGTTTAAACTCAAGAAAGCCCTGTTTGATAACTTGACGCTCACCACCAACGTCGTCAAAAAAGCAACCGCATCACCGTCGCCCAAGTCGGTTTCGACCGCCGAGAAACGATAGGCTTCCTAACAACGCAGCCACCCACCGACGACGACTGTGCCCCGCCTCACGCATTCAGCGACGATGGGCCGTGGGAATTCCACACTTGGGCCACTTGGGAAATGATTACAATGAGGTGCCAACCCCGAAGTCCCACCCCGCTGTTTGAACGATGTCCTTGCCCCGTCCGCTCGCTATCGTCGCGATCGCATCGATATCTGCGATCTCATTTGTATTCGCGTCACCGGGTAATCCAGCCCGTGCCGACGAACTGAACTTCAACCGGGATGTGCGCCCCATCTTGTCGGAGACCTGCTTCCATTGCCACGGCCCCGATGGTGCAACTCGAGAGGCCGATTTGCGCCTGGACCAGAAGGAGTCGGCGTTGTCGGTCATCACGCCTGGCGATGTCGCGGCCAGCGAATTGGTTCGTCGCATCCAGTCGGCTGATCCCGACGAAAAAATGCCACCGGCTGATTGCGGCAAAACACTCTCAACCAAGCAGCGTGAGATTCTTGTCGCGTGGGTCAAAACGGGAGCACCCTTTCAACGCCATTGGGCGTTCACGCCACCGCAACGAAATATTGTTGTCCCACCGGACTCAGGCAACTGGTCGCGCAGTCCAATCGATCGGTTTGTTCTGCGCCGCGCCCGACAAGTTGGCATGGAACCATCGCCACAGGCTGATCGCGAAACGCTCCTGCGCCGCATGACGCTGGACCTAACCGGTTTGCCGCCGACGCCCCAAGAAACCGCCGACTTTGTCGCCGACCGTAGCGTCAATGCGGTGGAAAGGGTGATTGATCGGTTGATGAATTCGCACCACTACGGCGAACACATGGCGCTGCCGTGGTTGGAAGCATCGCGATATGCCGACACGGACGGATATCAAAACGATCGATACCGCCATCAACATGTTTGGCGTGACTGGGTGATTGAAGCCTACAATGCCAACATGCCCTACGACCAATTTGTCATTGAACAAATTGCCGGAGACATGTTGCCAGACGCCACACTTCGACAGCAGATCGCAAGTGGTTTCGGTCGCAATCATCGCATCAATAGCGAAGACGGCTCAATACCCGAAGAG
>JABDKS010000323.1 GCA_013002105.1 Pirellulaceae bacterium
ATCGCATTATTTCCATTGCCGGAGACAGATGAGAAAATCGGGATGATCCGCTTTTGACCGATGATGCTTGCGATTTCGTCTTTGACTCCGGCGCTGATACCGGTATCGCCGTTGAGTTCCAGTTCGCCGTTGGAATCGAACTCCAGGGGATGTCCCAAGTCGATAAAATCTTGTTTGGAGACTCCATGCAAGATCTGACGTGAAAGGTCATTGGTGCTGTTGTTTGCGCCACCGATATCGACCGTGCCTCGATTGCCGGGAGCGCCAGTGTCTTTGGGATACAGGTTGCATTCGACGATTCCGTCACCGCCGCTTTGCACACTTGACCCATTGAAGTTGTAATTATCCGGTCCGATTCCTGCGACAACGTCGTTCCACGTAGGCTCGTCCAGCGCAAATGGGAAAATATTCACTGTTAAGCTTGGGTTGGACGGTTCGTTGAATCCGCTAATAGCTGTCAGCATGGCCGCAGTCGCTTTGGCGTTGAGGGACTGTGTATCACGCCCGGTCAGCGCTCCGAAGAATAAAGGCAGTTCTCCGTTGACCATATTTTGACGACGTAGCGTCACTCGAACGGCGTTGGCTGGGCCCATATGGCTGGGCGTAAAGACGCCTCCTTGAGCTAGGTCGTAGATCCCCAGTTCGACATCGTCACCAATGATGCTGGGCGCATCGCCGGCGATGTGATTTTCGTACGCCGCGTCCGAGGCGGCATTGTGGACGGCTTGTTCGGATCCGGTATCACCGTCGGCGACTTGATCGTACATCTCCCATGCACCGGCCATCGCTGACGCATCGGCTGTACGACTAAGTTCGGCCTGCGACACCGTGATGAACCCGTAATCCATGCAGACGGCCATCAGCACGACGAGCGAAAGTAACAATGCTAGTCCGAGGACAGCAGCGGCACCGCGTCGCCGGCCTGCGGGGACGCATATCGACCGACGCAGCAGAGTGGGTCGCGGGTGTTTAGAAAGTTTCATGAGAGGTAGGTCCAAGACGAGGGATCAGAACAGGTTCATATAACTGGCCTTAAAGGGCAGTTTGATGAAGTTCAACTTTCACACTGGTTCCATCGGTGAAGTAATACCGAACACGAATTAGTTTGATCCACGAAACGCGATTGGCTCCGAATCCAACGTCGACCATTTCCAAGCTCTTTTGGTGACGATAGTTTGTCAGGTCGTTTACGCCGTTGGCGGGCATGGAGACCAAGTAGTCGGGACCGCCAAAGTTTCCCCAGTCGTTGCCATGACCGTCGTTGACGGCGAAAAAGAGTTTGTCGTTGTTGGCCGCGATGACGTTGGTCCAGCGAATGTGGTCACCATCGACGCGAAGTGGCAGCCGTGTATCGCTTCTTGCTTCATCGATCTGCGTGTCATCGCGAAATGCGGCCACATGAAAACCACCGCCGGAAAATTCATCGTGGGCGTGGTAGTTCATCTGCAGCTGGAAATAGCAGTCCTCATTGGTCGCATTGGGGCAAGCAAAGAATGTGATTTGCGGCGAGTGAGTCGCGACGTCAGGATCGTTGATAGTCATCTCCCAATCCTCTTGGACCAGGTAGAGACGTTTTCCATTGCCCTCTTCGGCGTGAGCGGTGGTGGCGAGTAGTACACCGGCAAACAAAATCCCCCCGATGAGCATCGCAGCGCGCAGTGGCGTAGCACAAAGTTTGATCTTCATCGGAATGTTCCCTGAGTCGGAAGGTTCGAAAAGACTTCGAGTCGTTAGATCGTCAGTACCCTTTTGGCAGCCTGGCGATCCACCGATGTCGGTGGACCCATGGCTTTGCGTCCCAGATTTGCACCTGGTTTGCCTTTATCACCGGGATAAAGTCTTGTGGGGAACATTCGAAGCGGCTCGAAGCGAGCGTTCTAAAGAAGGCTATGTCAATTCCGGCAGGTCGCCCCGATCTGGCTCGCTGAAACCAAAGATTTGGCAAGACAGCCGCCATTTGCGCGTTTTCTTTTTCGGTTTGTAACGATTGTACCGTCACAAACACAGAATCCACTGTCGTACTTCCCTCATGTTGGCGGTCGTTTCGCTATCGGCTCAATGACAGTGTCACCACGTGCAATAGCGGGCGAGGCGGTTGGAGGGTCCGACACGTCCTGTCGCTTTGGCGGTCTTAACAGCACGTATCGCCAGAGGAAGCCGGCTGCAATCAACGTCGCACCCAAAAGCGTCCACCAATCGGGCGGGCGATACTGGGCCAAATGACGCCAAGCGAGAAATGTCCATAGTGGGACAACCAACGGTTCTATCAATGTGATCAGGGACGCCTCGTTGCTGTCCAATTCTCGCACTGCCCAGGCAAAGATCATGTAGGGGATCCCCAATTGAAACGCGCCCAATGCCAGCAGTGCAATCCACTGAATCCCGTGGGGCATGGCCACGCGTCCCAATACCAGCGGAGCCAACGCGATGATGCAAACGGTGTGATTGACCAGTCCCAGCCACGCCACATCGACACCTCGCAATTGACGCAAGGACAACATCACACCGGCGTACATCACGCCCGATCCCAGCGCGAGCCCCACCGGCCAGATGGAACTCGCCCCGCCTCCCACGGAGAATTCCATCGTGACGATCACCAGAATTCCGGTCACCGACAATGCGATCATCACACCGTCGCGTTTGACCGGTCGATCTCCCAATCCCAGCAGACCACCCAGGGCAACCCAT
The DNA here is from genome assembly GCA_013002105.1 of Pirellulaceae bacterium. The sequence continues at coordinate 2,689 of JABDKS010000323.1, forward strand.
GCCGGACCGACATATTGCAACCAGATCGTGGTGGTCTCTGAACCAGCCACCATCGCGACGATGAAGGAGTAGACCATCGCCGTAAAACACAGCGACATGGGCACCATGGCAACCCGGAATACGGGACGTCGCACGAACGGTAGGACAACGATGGCCGCAAACACGGCTCGCCAAAACGTCAGCGCGACACCACGTGTTTCGATAGGCCAATCGTCAAACCAAGGAGCCTTTGCAAAGAATCCGCTGGTGCTCCAAAGCACCGCTGCCAAAACCACCAACCACCTGGAGCGATTGCGAGGGGTCACTTGATTCGTAGCAAGACGCGAACGGGCAGATGATCACTGGCGAATCGCCCGTCGGACGTTTTGGGATCGTGCGTTTCCAATTCGACAATTTCGATCGGTCCACGAACAAACACGTGGTCGATGATCCGGTCGGGGACAATCTGTTGAAACCCGTTCCATGTGCTGGTCGGTCCGACAACGGGCGATTTCGCAAGCGTTCTGGCATCGGCAAGCGGCGATGGAGAATCGTTGGTCGTCAGAGCGCGGTAGGGATCTGAATCGGGTAGACAATTAAAATCACCCATCACGATCGTCGGCAACTGAATATCGCGTTGATCCAGCCAACGCCGAATCAGTTTGCCGCTTTCGAGTCGAGCTTGAACGCCGCGATGATCGAAGTGAGTGTTTGCGACCAAAAAAGTCTTGTCCGTTTGCTTATCAAGCAGGACGAGATAGGTCATCGTTCGCGGGAGCGCGGCATCCCAGCCTTTTTTGCCGATGGTCTCAGGCGATTCGCTCAGCCAAATCGTCCCCTTGGATTGCGCCGTGAACCGGGATCGGAGAAAGTAGATCGGTGCTGCCTCGCCACCACGTTTTCCATCATCGCGGCCGAGTCCATACGATTCGAACAAACCCAACCGCTCGTCCAGGTCATCTCTTTGCCCCGCGGTGACTTCCTGCAGACCGAAAATGTCGAAGTCGCCCAAGAACTGTGCGACCGATTCCTTTCGCTCGCTCCACACGTCTTTGCCATCATGCGGACTGGCGTAGCGAATGTTGTAGGTTACGACCGTGAATGAATCGTCCGCACGCAGTGCGGTGGGCCATAGCAGTGCCGTCACTGCTAGAGAGAAAACAAGGTATCGCATAATTTTCAGCTTGGCGGGTGAATCCTACTCGTGGCGAAGTGCCTCGATTGGGTTCATCTTGGCGGCGCGAATCGCCGGATACAAGCCGCTGATTAATCCGACCGCGACAGCAATCAAAACCGCCAAAGGAATCGTCTCGTAGACGATTGCCGGTTCGGCTTCGCGAATGGCGTCGGGTAGAGCGGCAAACTTTTCGGGAAATCCTTCGCGAACGCCCCAGATCATCACCTTGTACATCGGTGGACCGAGGAATCCGAGGATGATTCCAAGGGCGGCTCCAGCAAAGCTGAGTACGAGCGTTTCGACCAAAAACTGCCGAACAATGTCACCCCGTTTGGCTCCTAGTGCTCGGCGGATCCCGATCTCGCGCGTTCGCTCGGTCACACTTGCCAACATGATGTTCATGATTCCGATACCACCGACCATCAATGAAATGCAGGCGATCAGAATACCGATCCCCAGAAACATCAATCGCAGATTGCGAGCTTGCTCCAACAGTTCCAACGGAACGACGACGGCAACGTCACCCATTTCGGAATGATTTTGGGCAAGCAGATTTTCGATCATCGCCGCGGTCGTGCGTACCTTGTCGACGCTTTCGACTTGCAACGTGATCTGGTTCAGTTCCATGATTTCCATCTGGAACTGACCACTTCGTCGGGTGACGATCGTGTCGCCGATCCGCCGTCTCAGGGTCTCGATCGGGATGTAAATGTCCGACGAGAAATCTTGTGAATCGAGCGAGCCGCCGATGGCTGCCGATGCGTTGCGATGTTCCAAAACACCGACGATTTTGTAGTAATCGGTGCTCTCGGGAACGTACAGTCGCTTACCCAACGGGTCTTCATAGGGGAACAAGCGTTCGGCGACGCCCGCTGAAACGACGCACACCGTTTCGTTTTTCATGCCATCGGCATCGGATAAGAAGCGTCCACCGCGATCGCGAATGACCAGTTGATTGACATCGGCGTACATCGGGGTGCACCCGACCAATCGGCCATCGACGACGCGATCACGAAACGTGAATTGGCGGCGAATTTCGCGGATCGGAATGGCAGTGTCGATAGTCGGAACCGCACTGAGAATCCTCTCGAGGTCGCTCCGCTGCAGGCCGTATTGAGTGGCAGCCATGCCGGCGAGTTTTTCATCGGGCGGTTTTTGGCTGCGGACAATGATCGTGTTGGCACCGAGCGATTCGATCTGCTTTTGGACCTGATCGCTGGCACCTTGGCTGATCGCTGTCAACACGATGACGGCCCAAACCCCGATCAAGATGCCTAGCATCGTTAATCCGGTTCGCAGCGGGTGAAGTGCCAGGCTCTTGATGCCTAGTCGCCAAGTTCTTAGCCAGAGCATATTTTTTCCTACTCGCGAGCCAAGAGTTCAGCGACGGCGGCACGTTGCAGCTTGCGGGCTTCTTCGCGACGCTGTTCGGATACGACTTCGTCGATGTGCAACATGCCGTCCTTTAATCGGACGATACGTTTGGCTCGTTCGGCCACAAAGTCTTCGTGGGTGACCAAAATGATCGTTCGACCTTCTTCATTCAACTGATCAAAAATGTTCAGGATTTCTTCGGTGGTGACCGAATCGAGGTTACCGGTCGGTTCGTCGGCAAGCACAAAAAACGGATCATTGACCAAGCTGCGAGCGATGGCGACGCGCTGTTGTTGACCACCAGAAAGCTGTGTGGGACGGTGGTCCAAGCGATCGCCGAGTCCGACTCGCTGTGCCAAGTCAACGGCACGTTGACGTTCTTGGGACCCAAGTTTGCCTTGGTAATACAGCGGGACTTGGATGTTTTCGACGACGGTCAACTGCTGGATCAAATTGTACGATTGAAACACAAACCCGATTCGCTGACTGCGGATTTCGGCCAACTGGTCATCGGTCATCGAAGCGATGTCGTCGGTTCCCAACAGCAAACTGCCTGCGGTAGGTTTGTCCAGGCAGCCGAGCAGATTCAACAGCGTGCTCTTGCCGCTACCCGACGGGCCCATGATGGCAACGTAATCGCCTTCGGGGACATCAAAGGACACACCGCGCAGCGCACGGACCGTCTCGCTCTTGAGTACGTATTCCTTGGTCAGATCACGAATGGACGTCGCCATCCGTCGGGGTGCTCCCGGGGTGGCTAGGGTGTCCGACACGGTAGTGTGACTCAAGGCAGTATTGTCATCCTGCCCGCCATAGGTATCGGCCGCGCTCATTATCGAGATCCCATTCGCTTCTGGATGGATTCGGTCAGTTCGGCGCGTGTCACGCTGCCATCCCCGTCCGCATCTGCCTCCTGAACGCCGCTACGATACTGTCCGTCGATCGCACTGATTTCCTCGGCGGAAAGTTTTCCGTCGCCATCGGTATCGTTTCGTTCCATGGATCGCGTGACGATCGTGCCGATATCCGGCATCCCGCCACCGCCGGCTCCATCGGGTCGTCCACCGCCAGGTCGTCCGCCACCATCGGGTCGACCACCACCACCGCCAGGTCGTCCACCACCATCAGGCCGTCCGCCGGCACCGGGGCCTCGACCGCCTCCATCGCGACCTTGCCAATCGCCATCGCCACGCGGACCCGAGGGTCCGTCGACGGCGTCGTCGGTTTTCGCTGGCCTTGGTTCGGCTCCCAATTTTCGCATGTCACTGTTGTCTTCGATGATGACTTCTGGCAACTCCATCAATGATAAGTGCTCACGCAGGTTCAAGACGACGGTATCGCCCTCTTCGAGTCCTGATTTGATACTGGCCATGGTGTCATTGGTGGCGCCAATTTCGACTTTGTTGGTCTCGAATGTTTTGGGCCCGCGTTGGACCAAGGCATACATCTCGCCGCCGTGTTCGTACAAACCTTGAATGGGGATCTGCAGCGAATCGGCCAACTGTTCGACAAAGATCTGGGCTTCGGCCGTCATCCCGGTTCGAATCGTATCGGGCGGATTGATGATCTCGACAATCGTCGCGTATTCTTTGATCGAAGAACTAAAGAAGCTACCCGGCTCGGCGTATCGATTGACCTTTTTGACGCGACCCTGCAATTTCAATCCGGGAATCGCATCGACGGAAATTTTCACCGGCATGCCTTCTTCGATCAGCGTCACGCGTGATTCGTTGACCTTGCACTTGACCTGCATCAGCGACGGGTCTGGCAATCGAATGATCGCTTGACGTTCTCGAACGGTCGCTCCCGCTTCGACCACAAATTCGGCATTCCCACCTCGACTGCTGTACTTGTTGGCGTGAACGACCACGCCGGACGATGGTGCGTACATCACGCACTTTTCGATTTGAGCTTCCGTTTCGGCCAACTCGGTTTTCTCTTCCATCAGTTCGCTTTTCAACGCCGACAATTGAGCCTCGGCCGATTCGATATCGCTATCGAACTGCACCAGCATCTTTTTCCGTGTCAGGTTCTGCAGAACCTTGAGTCGTCCTTGCGCGGCTTCGAGTTGGTTTCTAGCATTGGCGACCGCGTATTTGTCCGCGTCCAGTTGCAGCGACTTGACCAGTCCTTTGGCGACCAATCGCTCGCTACTTTCGAGTGCAAGTTGACTCTTACGCAGTTCCTGTTCGGCGATCGCCATTTCGCTTTTGATGGCGTTTTCTTCTGTCTTGTAGACGCCTTCGAGATATTCTTCACGCGCGATCTTGGCCTGTTCCAAGGTGGCTGCTGCGGTGGTCACATTGGCCTCGGCCATCGTGACTTGAATCTTATCTTCTTTGACCTGCGTTTCTAATTGCGAAGAATCGAGTTCGATCAGCTTTTCGCCTTTGGCTACTTTTGTTCCTTCGTCGATGACCCATAGGATCGACGTTCCGGACGAAGTGCCGCGAGACTTGACTTCGCAAATGATTTCCGTGTTACTGCTACTTTCGACTTCGCCCTGTTCCAGCACGATATGATCGAATGGTCCGCGGGTGACCTCCTGAGTGATCAACTCGCCTTGGGAAACGCTGTCGCGGTCGGCATAGATAAAGAAATATCCGAGCCAAGCGAGCACGCCGAGTAAAACGAGGCAGACGATGAGGCCACCGATCATGCCACCGCGGCGACGTGCGGCGGGCAGAGTTGTTGACGGTCGGTTCATGTTGGAGATTAGAGCCGGAGGTGGGGGGATTGCGTCAGTGAACGGCCCAGCGGTCGGTAAGGGGCCATCGGATGAAACCACTCGCGCCAGCATTAGTTTCGATTGGGTAGGATCCAATCGTGCCTCGGGATCACCCGATGGCACGAAAATTTCGGATATCGACGGCTGGCTGAGCTAGCGGGCAAGCCTCTTTGGTGGGTGAATCAAAGGATGCTGGCCACCGATATTCTAATCAACGGTCAAAATAGCGGTTGTCAGATATTTCAAGATTCGCGGGGATCTTGTCGGGAAGCTGTTTGGGGAAAAGCGAAAATCGGGGGTTAATTTCCACTAGAACCCCTGGCTTGACGGTCGCGCCGGCCTGCTGCAGCCAGGATTGATGCAAATCGGCGATCGCCTGACGAGCCAACGACGGCGTGTCATTGTCCGCGCCGTCGGCATTTTTCACTGGCGCGAACGCTTCTCGAGGCATTGCTTCGACGACGATCGCGTTGGCTGCTGCCGGCAGCAGATCAAAAATGAACCGCTCAAACTTGGTCGCGTTCGGCTCGCTGGGATCGACGAAATTGCCGTCTTCGTTCAGGTAGGGGACTTTTTTACTGGCGCGGTGAAATGGCAGAGCGTCGGTCGATTGACTCATCCGACGCAAAAAAGCGACGTCGATGACGTGTACCGCGATACTGCCCGCCCAAAATCGCAGTGCGCCATCAGGGTCAGTCGCGTTGGCAGCTGAATCGGGCAAGTCGCTGTATTCGATGATCTGCATGTTGCCGTCGACCACCACGACATTGCCGACCTTTTCGGTGGCGTAACGCTTGCGGACC
>JABDKS010000329.1 GCA_013002105.1 Pirellulaceae bacterium
CATTTGGGGACTAGGCAAACTAATCGTCGAACTATCGAGTCAAGCATCAGAAAGCTAAACTGAGCGTTGGCCTGGACTTCCGATCCTATACGTCCAACGATGACGGTAACCGTCCGAACTTCACCTCCGTGAATCGAGTGCGATGAGACATAAAATTGCCGAACATGGCGACACCGATGATTGGCCAACGCGGATCGCACCTATTTTTTCGAAACGTTGGTTGGACGTCCTTGTCACCACGTTTTAATTGTCTGCTCGTTCAGAGCAATACCACCTGTCATCAAGAGAAGTCACACGTGCGACGTTTCGTAGATTTGATTCCCGCAGCCATCGTCATCGCCCTGTTCGCGATCTCCATCGGCGCCGTTACCCCGATCGGCATTGGAACAACGCACGCGGCTGACTCGACGGACGAATCCGTAGCGGCGTACGCGGATGCGGCGAACTTCCAAACCAACGGTGCATTCGACTTGGCCATTGATGGCTGGAAGACTTTTCTGAAGAAATTCCCCAACGATGAACTGGCCTCCAAGGCGGCCCATTATTTGGGGGTCTGTTACATGCAGCAGGAGTCGCCCGATTATGTCGCCGCCGCCCAGGCGTTTGAGAAAGCGCTCGAAGACAAGAAATTCGAGTTGCGCGAAGAAAGTCTGGCCAATCAGGGCTGGTGTTGGTACGCCGCGGCCGGCGATGGCCAGCAACGCGACCCCAAATATCTCAAGGCGACCATCACAGCGTATCTACAACTGCAACGTGAGAAGCCAAAAAGTCAGTTTCTCGATCGAGCGCTGTTTTATAGCGGCGAGGCGGCCTACGGTCTGGGCGATCGTCCACAGGCGATCAAGTTTTACGACAAGCTACTTGCCTTGCCATCGACCGAAGAATCACCTCTTCGCTGCGACGCGTTATATGCTCGCGGCATCGCCCACGAAGAACTGGATCAATACGACAACGCTCTCGCATCGTTTCAACAGTTACTGAGCAGTTGCGACAAGAAGGAATTGTTGACCGACGTCCATTTACGAATGGGTGACGTTCGAATTTTTCGTAAAGACTTCGACAAGGCCGTCGACTCCTTTGAGGCTGCGATCCAATCCGCCGAGAACGATGCCGACAAAAGCTACGCGATATTTCGACAAGCATTCGCACTCGTGCAAGCGAAACGACCGGGCGAAGCTGCCAAGAAGTACGACCTGCTGCAGAAACAGTTTCCTGATTCCAAGTACGCCGGATCGGCGCTGTTGGCAGCTGCGCAGAGCTTGTATCGCAGTGGTGATTTGGAGGCAGCTGCTGAGCGATTCCAGCGGGTCTTGAGCCAAAACAACGTGGAAACTGCTACCGAAGCCGCTCATTGGCTGGCGCGAATTTACATCACCAAGAAACAGCCCGATCGTGCGGTTGCCGTTGCAAAACAACAAATCGCAAAGGGGACCGAGGGAAAATACGCTGTCGATTTAAAGCTGGACTTGGCCGAAGCGATGTCGTTGAATCCAGATTCGGTTGCCGAGTCGGTCAAAATCGCCGAAGCGGTCTACCGGGAGTCCCCCAACGATCTGCTGGCACCGCGTGCACTTTACAACGCCGCTTTCTCTGCATTGCAAACCAACCAAGCAGCCAAGGCACTTGATCTGGCCAAAGAATTTTTGAAAAAGTTCCCCAAGGACACACTCGTGCCCGATGTTCAGTTCATTGCCGCCGAAGGCAACTTACTGACCGGCAAGTTGGCTGATGCATCGACCAGTTACGAGCAACTCCTGAAACAAACGGCACCCCGAGACAATGTTCAGCGCCCGCTTTGGGTTTTGCGCGCTGCAACGACGACCAACGCCGCTGGCAAGTACGACCAGACCATTGGGCTGCTCAAACGCGAGTACGGCACGCTGACCGATCCGCGGCAAAAAGCGGAAGCTCAGATGCTGATTGGCCAGGCGTACATGATGGGCAAGAAATACAGTGATGCCGCGTTGGCGTACCAGCGTTCCCAAGAGATCGATCCCAAATGGGCCCGCGCCGAAGAAGCTCAACTGCTCTCAGGCACGGCACTCTTCGCGGCTGGCAAACGTGACGCCGCAAAATCGACTTGGCAAAAACTGGTCAGCCGCGGCGGTAAGTCTCGCATGGCAGACCAAGCACGATACAAACTGGCGCAACTGGCCAGCAACAGTGGCGATCACGATACCGCAGTCAAACTTTACAGCGAAAT
>JABDKS010000346.1 GCA_013002105.1 Pirellulaceae bacterium
ATTGGAAAACACGCTGTCGCGGGAGGGTCGGTGGTGAGCCTAAGCGAGCCAACGGGGAGGGCGAACAGAAGACGTTGATCGCCCTCCCCGTCACACTCGCTAAAGCTCGGTGCCGACCCTCCCACGAGCAAGTCTTTATTACATGGATGATTTAGCGCGTGGGAGGGTGAATTAAAGAAGCTATCAATCAGCCGACTCGTGGGTAAAGATAAAGTAAGAACCGACCCTACGATAATCCGCCGTTGGCGGATTGCGGCCAGGTGCTTTTTTCTGCTTCTGTTGACGGCGCGTGCGCTTCGCGACCCGCGGCTCATGGCCTCGATCCCTCCGGCATCCTTATACGGACACCTACGGAGCGATCGATTTTATCGTTGTCTGCATGCTCGCGGCACGGATTGGTTCGCCCGGTAGGGTTGGCCGATGTCGCTCGAGCCACGGGTCGTTGGTCCGCTGCAGCCACGCCATCAATTTGTTCGTCAGGTCACGGCGAAGATCGGCGTGTGAAGGATCGTCCGCCAGGTTAACGATTTCGTGCGGGTCGTTTTGCAAATCGTACAACTCGATCTGATCACGGAATAAAAATTTTTCGATCGTTCTGCGCCCCATCGTCGGCTCACCGCGGCGAATCGCTTCGGTCCAGGTGGCACGATTCAACGTGTCGATCGGGAGTGGATACTCGCTGCGCCAGGCCACATTCCAGATCAATTTGTGCCGGCGGTCGCGGTAGCTTCGCATCGGATAGTACATCGTGACTTCGTGACAAACGTGACTCAAGTAGACGTCGTCCCAGCCTTGGGTCTCGTCGCCGGTCAGTATCGGCAAAAAGCTGCGGCCGTGTAGTGGATATTTCGGCGGCTGCGTCCCGGTCCAATCCAGAATTGTCGGCGTGATGTCCGCCAGTGTCACCAAAGCTGGGCTGGTCGTGCTTGGCTTTTCAGCCGTCGGGCAGCGGACAATCATGGGAACTTGGATCCCCGGTTCATAGTGATTGCCCATCGCGCCGGGTTCGGACGACCCATGATCACTCGTGAAAATCACGAGTGTGTCGTCACCTTTTCCGCTCGCGTCCAATGCATCGAGAATCATTCCTACGCCGTGATCCAATTGGCTGATCTGTTGGTAGTAACCTGCCAGGCCCTCGCGCACCTCCGGGCGATCGGGTAAGTAATCCGGCACGATGACTTCATCGGGCGAATACTCTGCCAAGCCGCCGGCCGAGTACTTGGGGATCGCTCCCCAGCCCGGCCGATCACGTGATGTCGGGTGCGGGTCGCTGAATCCAACGGTCAAACAGAAAGGCTCGTCGCCGGCTTGCTGAATAAACTCCGCGGCAAGTTTTGCGATCCCGTCGACATCGCGGCCATTGACGGCTTTGTCGAACGTAAACGGATAGGCTTCGTCGGGTGTCGTGTGTCGTTTTCCCAGCAGCGCCGTGTGGTAGCCGTTTTGTCCAAGCAGCGAGAACACGGTTTGCACTTTCGGCGCCAAGCGAAAGGTGTGGATCCCGTGCCCATGACCGTACTGGCCGTTGGAATGCGTTTGCAGGCCGCTGTAAATGACCGCCCGACTGGGGCCACACGATGCGGTGGTGGCAAAGGCATCAGCGAATTTGATTCCTTGCTTGGCCAGGCGATCGATGTTGGGTGTCTGAATCACTCGGTTGCCGTAACAACCACAGTCGTCCTTGTTTTGATTGTCGGAAATCAAAAGTACTACGTTGCGAGCCGCTTGAGTGAACGAACCCCACATGATCGATAGTGCGATGCAAACCAAAACTCGCTGATTCATCTGAATGACTCGCTAGATACGAAAGAAAATCTTGTTTCGATACAAATACAAACAGATCAGCCAAAGCACGACGAACACCGCGATGGCCTGGAGGGTCGGGCCGTAGACTCCCGTGAACACATCCTTACCAAGATACGTCTTGTAGCCGGCAATAATCCATCCTTTCATCAACATGAACATCAAATACATCGCTAGCGAATTCATGCCGACGATCACCAGGGGCCATGTCCATCGACGCAAACCAAGGACATCGATTACCCAGTACAAAAGTGCCAACATCCAGATGACCCATGCACCGCTGTAGAGTGTCCACGCCGGAGTCCAGATTTTCTTGACGATCGGGCAGAGGGTGTAGCTGGCTGCGATTGCGACGGACATACAAACCAGCCCGGATAAGAGTAAACGCCGAATTTTCTCGCTGTCGCTGCGCTGACTGCGTAACAGTGTTCCCGCCAGTAAGCCCAGCAGCATCGTCACCGATGCAGGAATGAAATTGAGAGTTGCGTAGCCGGCCGGGTGAACTTGCAGCGGTTTGTCGCCCTGTTCCAGACCTAAGATCCAAACGTCTGCTCGAGCGGCTCCGTTGGTGTGAATCGCGTATTGTGTGGCGATAGAATCTGGAACGGACAAGGAAGCGGCACTTGCAATCGAGGCGTCCGGTTGCGGTTCGACAACGGGGTAGTAGGTTAGGAAGATCGAATAGCCCACCAAAACGACCGTGCCGCACGCGACTTGCAGCTTCGCCGACCGGCCCAGCAGCAGAAACACAAAGAAGTATCCCAAGCCGATCTGCGCCAGCACGTTGGTTAACATCCGATTGGATTCAAGGCCCGTCGTTCGTGTGGCCAAAAAAACTCCCAGCAAAACGAGAACGATCGAGCGAACAAACGCGTGCGAAATCAGTTTGCCGTTGGAGTCACCGCGCTGTTTTCGGCTTGCGTAGGAATAGGGCATCGCGACCCCGACCATAAACATGAATGCCGGTTGGATCAGATCCCAGAAGGAGCATCCCAGGACATAGAATTGGCTATTCCAGTGCGGATGCGAATTGTGGAACGCCAGCGATTGCCAGATACGACCGGTCAGGTCAGCCGGCGAGGCATCCGGACCGTACCCGAGTCGTTTGGCAGTCGCGGCCAGAGCCAGCCCGTTGACTGCCAACAGACACATGATCAGCCCACGATACACGTCCAGCGATAGCAATCGTGGCGGTCGATCGGCGGGCTGGATCTGCGAAGCCATGGGTTGTGAATGTTTCGTCTAATGGGCTGTAGTGCGAGGTTGGCAATGAACGCTTAAGAGGCCATTGACGATTTTCGCCACGAAACCACGCCCGCAGTCGGGCTGCAGTATCACTGGGGATATCGCTAACCAACCGGTAGGCCAGGACCCGTCCTGGCGTTGGAAAACGTGCCAGGAC
>JABDKS010000349.1 GCA_013002105.1 Pirellulaceae bacterium
GTTCTACGTCAAGGAACAGTTGGTCGCTCATGTCGCCGCCCCGGCCGTGATTCGCGCTGATGAATCGCTCGGTGTTGTCATCGTATTGCTGGACGTCGATCCGTTGCAATCGATCCTGCAAGATATCTCTGCCGTCGAAGGGTTCGGTGAAACCGGCGAATTGCTTGTTGGTCGCTGGGACGGTCGCGAGGTGCACTACTTGCTGCCGACGTTGTCGGGCGGCAAACGTACAACCGAAGCGGCAAAGGTCCCCGGCATGTTAGCGGCCATCTCCGGACGCTCGGGGTTTGAACTCACCCAGCACGAGGGCGTCCCCGTATTGATGTATTTCGAACCGGTGTCCTATCAGCCTGGATATCAAGCGTGGGGTTTGGTGGCCAAGATGAACGCCGACGAAGCCTATCGTCCGCTGGCCGAACTACGGCGAACACTGCTTGCGCTGATGGCAGGACTGATGGGGTTGGGTTTGTTTGCTAGTTTCGTTCTGGCACAACAGTTCACGCGGCCCATTCAAAAGTTAAAGTCCACGGCACAGGCAATTGCCGGTGGCGACTTGTCGCGTCGAGTCGATGTCAAACGCAATGATGAACTGGGCGACTTGGCCAGCACGTTTAACAACATGGCCGACAGTCTGTACCGGTTGAACAAACACTTGGAAAGTCGTGTTCGTGACCGTACCCAAGAATTGTCCGAAGCACGTGATTCGGCAGAACTTGCCAACCGTGCCAAAAGTGATTTTTTGGCAAACATGAGTCACGAGATTCGGACGCCGCTGAACGCGGTGATCGGGTTGACCGAAATTGTGATGAGCACGGATCTGGACGAGACGCAGCGTGACTATCTAAGCACGGTGATCGACTCGGCCGAATCACTGCTGGGGATCATCAATGACATCTTAGATTTTTCCAAAATCGAAGCTGGCAAATTGGATCTCGAGCAAGTTCATTTCAATCTGCACGATACGGTGGGCGACACACTGAAATCGATCGCGGTACGGGCAAGGTCCAAAGACCTGGAAATGGCCTGCCTGATCGATCCGACCCTGCCGTCAATCTTGATCGGAGATCCGGCGCGACTGCGACAAGTGATCACGAACCTGGTCGCCAACGCCATCAAGTTTACCCATCGTGGCGAAGTCGTCGTGCGGGTCGAACGAGTCCCCGACAATCAGCGACGAACCGACAACGAAAACAACAGCACGAATGAATCGAAAAACAGCGACGATGAGATCGAGTTAAAATTCTCGGTTCGCGATACCGGCATTGGCGTCGCGCCGGGTAACTTGGATCGCCTGTTCCAAGCGTTCGAGCAGGGCGATACATCCACGTCGCGGCAGTTTGGCGGCACTGGCTTGGGACTCAGCATCTGCATGCGACTGGTTCAGCGGATGGACGGTACGATGAGCGCAGAGAGCACCTTGGGCGTCGGCAGCACGTTTCACTTTACTGCGTGTTTTAAACTACCAACTGGCACCAAGAGCACCCGCCCCAAACCGATGCTGCCGCTCGAGGGTCTGCGCGTATTGGTGGTGGACGATAATGCCACCAACCGCCGAATTTTGGCAGAGGTCACCTCCGCAAAGAATATGCTTCCCGTTTTGGCCGACGGTGTCGCTACGGCCATGCAACTGATGCAGCAGGCCTACGACAGCGGTGACCCCATCCGACTGGTTTTGTCGGACGTCAACATGCCGGGCGGGGACGGTTTTGAATTGGCCGACCAGATTCGACGTGATCCACGTTTCGACCACGTCGAAATCATCTTCCTGACCTCGGCGGGTCAATCCGGCGACCTGGCTCGTTGCGAAAAGCTACGTGTTGCGGCTCGGCTGATGAAACCAGTCAAGCAATCCGAACTGTACGAAGTGATGGTGCGCACGCTGGGAATCGAATCGGAAATCATCGACACATCGTTGATGAAACCAGACGAACCGGAACATCAGGTCGGTCCGCTGAATTTATTGCTTGCCGAAGACTCGCTGGCGAATCAGAAGGTGGCGATCGCAATCTTGCAAGAACACGGTCATAGCGTCACGATCGCCAATAACGGCCATGAGACACTCGATTTACTGGATCAACAATCCTTT
>JABDKS010000355.1 GCA_013002105.1 Pirellulaceae bacterium
GGCCAGCATCATGTCGACCATTCGATCTACCACGCGTTCGAGTGCCATTACCTTCCGCGTTTCGCCGGTGTCTTGGTTGACCACTTCTTCTTCGGCTAAGGCGCCAGCGACATCTTCGACGCTCAGCACCATGCTCGCTTCGCCGGCGATCGCGGCTCCGTAAGCAAGCCAACCGGCGCTGCGGCCCATCGCTTCGCACAAGAAATACGCGCGGCCAGCGGCTGCATCGTAATTGAGATTACGGATTTCTTCGGCGAGCGTTTCGACGGCGGTGAAGAATCCAAATGTGAAATCGATGCCGCTGTAGTCGTTGTCGATCGTTTTTGGCAGATGAATAATCGGAAAGCGCCGCGCGTCAGCGGGCAAGTTGTCCTGGAACAACTTCAGTTTGTTGGCGGTCTTCAGCGTGTCGTCGCCGCCAATCGAAATCAACGCATCGATCTCCAGCGAGCAAAGGCCTTCGTAAACCCGTCGCAGCGGTGCGACCAATTCGGGGTCTTTCAGGTGATCAGGGGAACTGACGTGTCGGCCGGGGTTGGTCCGTGCGGTCCCGATCATGATGCCCCGACTACTGCGAGCGTGGGTCAGTGTGTCGTGCGTGAAACGCGTGTAATCGGCACCTTCTTGCAGCGGACCAGCCGCGGTGTACTCAGCCAATCGGCTGTAGCCGTGTTTGATGCCGAACACCTGAGCGCCTTCTTCGAGAAACGAAAAGGCAGCGGTCGAAATCACCGCATTGGCCGCCGGGGCGGGGCCACCGGCGAACAGGATCGCAACGCGTTTGATGTCGAGGTTGTGATGATCGGGCATGTCGGACATGGAGAATCAGGGGGACAAGAAAGGGGAATGGGACGGGACACAGATTTTAGGGTTGTTGCGCGGTACGCCAAGGCGGTCAACGCGGGCAAATACACCTGCAACATCCTTTCGAGTGATCGACTAACGTTTTACGCGGTTTAGGATGATAGGTTGCCCCTTAGGCTCGGATAAGGATCGACCCGCACCGTTACTGGACGGTGAATTCGGCGGTGGTGACTTGGGGGGACGCCGGGCACACGTGGGGGACTGCGGGCGGTCTTGGGTCATACCGGGCGCACTTGGGAGAGCACCGGCACTACCCGATCGGCCGTATCGAATCCGCTCCGATTGAAACTGGTCTTCGTAAAGCCGGGCTTGTCGAATCTGGTCGTTAGGAAACCCGATGACGGCGTAACACTATAGCGATTCCCACTCAATCGCCATTTCGATCGTTTGCTCGTACTCGTCCTGCGACATGTCCAAGATGTCGCGCATCTCCGAAAGCAGTTTCATCTGTTGATCCCCCAGACCGCCTTCGGCCGTCGCCGCTAAGAACATCGCCTGCAATGCCCGCGAACGTTGCTCCTGGTTCCAACGTCGCGAAACCGTCAGGACGTAGTTCTTTGCATGAATTTCGTTTTCCTGTGCGATCGAACATAGATGGCCAAGCTCTTCGCGTTCGACGGCGCGCTCGAGTAATCGCGAAGCGATACGTTGCAGGGCAGCGATTTCGTTCTCAGAGATGACGCCGTCGGCCAACACCACGAGCACGGATGACCGAATCGCTTCATCGCGAAATTGTTCTTCCTGCAACGTTTCGTGATGCGTCTGATCCATTTCCAGCACGGTCAGATCCCAGTTGTTTCGGCAGCCATCGCAATCAACGAACAACTCGGCGGCACCGACCGGAATGGTGGGTATGAAATAGAGCGTTAAGAACGGACGTCTTGCGCGAAGGCGGTAGCTTTGGGTCGTGCCACACGAAGGGCAATAAAAATCACCTCGTTCACGCGTCCGCGTCAGATTCATGGTTCCGATCAAAATCATGCGGATACTCTGCGGCGGGGGAAAAGCAGGGGGCAGGCTGGAGTGGCCCAGGGCGATGGACGCGAGCGTTGGTACTCGTTGGCCAGCAAGGGTCCGGCGTTCGCTAGCAAGCAAGGACGCCGTGCTCGCCGGCAGGCAACGAGTTCGCGCCGGCAGGCAATGATTCCGCGCCGGCAGGCAAGGATGGCTCGCCAGCAGGCAATGATATCGCCAACTGGCGTTTGCAGGTATCTGTCGGCATCGGGATCGGGAACAAAATTGTTGGCAGGGTTTGTGATGATTTTGTCGATTCCGGCGTGCGTGGCGCCGATAACGGTACGGTAGCGTATGGTGACATTGGCCATTTGGAGGCTCGTGCGGACGTTACCGGTCACTTCGTACACGTTTTCAGCGGATCTCACTGGCCATGCGAATTGACACACAACGATTCGGCACTCTCGAACTTCAAACCGATCAACTGTTCTTGTTTCCCCAAGGCTTGATTGGAATGGAATCGCTCCGACACTGGGCTCTGCTGCCCGACACGGAGAATCCTTCTGTCGCATGGCTTCAGAGCGCATCACGTGGTGATCGTGCGATTGCATTGATCAGCCCACGCGCATTCTTTGACGACTACCGCGTGCGGATTTCACGCCGCGAATTGGCTTGCTTGCATCTGACGCCGGGTGCCGAGTTGTACGTCATGACGACCGTTGCCGGCCACGTTGGCAAATTGACCACCAATCTTCGATCTCCACTGTTGATAAACCTTTCGCGTCGTTTGGGTTGTCAGGTCATTACGGACGAAGAGCAGGCGATTCAGCGGCCGCTGCCGATCGCCGCACCGCGGTCACAGACCGTCGCGGACCTGGTCAAACGGGCTGCCTAGTCGTTCTTTGGCAGCCAGTACCTTTCTTGATTGCAGAGCCAGAAGTCTGCAAACGCATGCGTAACCGTTGCGATCTGCAGCACGCTACCCGGGGCAAGCGTCCGTTGCCAACGTCAGCTAGTGCTGGCGGGATTTAGCGATTCAATCCCGTGCTCGCATCGAACCGGCATGACCGGCATGGACCTACCTGTGAGCTTGGATATCAATTCGTCGTTGCCTTGGACCGATCAATACCCTGTCGAGGGGAGTGAGGAAAGACTCCCGCGACTATTTGCAGGTCAACACGTCCAAGGTAGGACTGAGACTTCGAGATGACTAATCCGTTTCACCATATTGAATGACCCGAGGACAACATGCTGGTCCTTTCCCGACACCGAGACGAAAGTATCATGATCGGCGACGACGTCGTTGTCACGATCGTTGATATCCGTGGTGACAAGGTTCGTCTTGGCATCGAGGCACCCCAATCCATCCCAGTGCATCGTCAGGAAGTATACGATGCAATCCAACGGGAAAATCGACGTGCTACCCAGACAGGGGCGGGTGCGACGAAGGACGTTCAGCCTCCGCGAGACAAAAAATAAGTGGCCCAGTACGTGGTGCCCTATGCGGCGCTGCACACCTGTCATCGATCAGGCGATCGTCACGGTCACTGTGAATGACATCTCCGGGGCACCCAACACACCATCCACCTTCAGCCCAGCAATTTGCTGGGCTGAACGTGTTGAGGGACATCGCCTTTGCGCAGATCCTGACGCAATGGCATGTGGAATTTTACCCCGCTGTAAACGGCCAAGATTCCCTGTTTTGTTACGAATAGGGGACGAGACGGCCAAGGACACTTGGCGGTCCAAGTTGCCCCTTTCTGCTCGACGCGCTATCCTTAATCAGCATGTCCGGCCCGCTATTTGGTACGACGTTCCCTCTTTGCAGGAAAACTTTTGTGATGCGTTTGCTCTTATTGATGTTAGCCGCGCTGTGGTTTTCGATCGACGCGGTCTGTGCCCTGGCCCAACAGGCCGTCGCAGAACCGCCTGTCGCAACCGAGCCACCCGTCGCAGCCGAGCCGAAGGACGCAGCTGCCAAAGCGGATGAGGGTGCGGATGAGGGTGAATCCGAAGACGCAAAAGCCGAACCGCTCTATCTGCGTGTCCACAAGAACGACAAGGGCAAGCTGTCCGCGTTGCAAACAGCCATCGTCCGCTATCGCGGAAAAAAGGGCACCGCTTACGAAGGTCGCGTGGTGGACTTGGTAGGCGTCGTCCACATCGGACAGCGCGAGTACTACCTGGACCTCAATAATCGACTGTCAAAATATGACTCGGTCCTGTACGAACTGGTGGCACCCGATGGAACGCGGATTCGTCCGGAAGACTTGCAGAAGCGACGTTCACTGCTCGCATCGATGCAAACGGGCATGAAAGACATGCTGAATTTGGAGTATCAGCTGGAGTTGATCGATTACATGGCGAATAACTTCAAGCATGCTGATATGAGTCCCGAGGAGTTTTCCAAGGATCTGAAGCGACGCGGGGATAGCCTTTGGAAAATGGGCGCGCGAATGATGGGCGCCGGACTCGCTTCGCAAGCGGCCACCGGTGGCGACACGGGATTGTTGTTTGCTCTGTTCAGTACCGAGCGGTCCAAGAAGATGAAGCAGGCGATGGCGCGTCAGTTGGTCGACATCGAAACGGTCACTGCCGGGATGGACGACGCCAACGGCGACAATACCTTGATCAAAGGCCGCAACGAAAAGGCGTTTAAGGTCTTGCGCGAGCAGCTCGACGCTGGAAAGAAAAACGTCGCCGTTTTCTACGGGGCCGGTCACCTGCCAGACATGGCGGAGCGGCTCGAACAAGAATTCGATATGCAGCCCAAGAAAACGACCTGGTTGAACGCCTGGGACCTAACCCGCAATTAGCGTCACGGTCGAATGCTCTTAGCTGGCAACGAAGTTAACGCGGCGAGATCGGTTGCGTTGGGCAAAATGCCAATGAATGGATTACCGCGCAATGATCACCACGCAGTGATTACCGCGCAGTGATGACGGTAATCTGATTACTGTGTGATCGTCACTTTGCGTCGACACCCAATGGCAGTCCCTCGATCAACTTTTCTGCCGCGTCGCTTTTGTTCAGTACGTAGTAGTGAATTCCAGGAATGTCGTTGTTCAACAAATCGACGGTTTGTTGACGCGCGTGGTCGACACCAATGTCGAACTGGTAGTCGGCGTCGTCGCTCTCGTTCATTGCCGATTCGAGTTCCTTTGGTATACGCGCCTTACACATCGTCGCAATGCGTGTTGCCTGCTTGAAATTGGTCACCGGCAGGATGCCAGGAACGATGGGGACGTTGATGCCGGCGGCCACACATGCATCGCGGAATCGATAGAAATCGGCGTTGTCATAAAAAAGTTGCGTGATGATGACGTCCGCTCCGGCATCGACTTTGCGTTTCAAGTTGTCCAAATCAGTGGTCGCATCAGGAGCTTCCTGGTGAACTTCCGGGTAGCCCGCCACGGCGATACCAAAATCGTCCGCAAACTCACGTCGGATCAGATCGACCAATTCATTGGCGTAACGCAGTCCGCCCTCGACTGCCTCGAACGTTTCGCTGCCTTTGGGCGGATCGCCTCGTAGGGCAACGATGTAACCGGTGCCTTGGGATTTGGCTTCCTGGAGGTAGTCGACCAATTGCTCGACCGTCGATCCGACACAAGTCAGGTGCGATGCCACCGGTAGCTTGGTGATCTCGCGAACTTTGGCCAGTACATCGAGCGTTGTTCCGCGCGTTGATCCGCCGGCACCGTAGGTGCACGTGAAGTAGCTGGGGCGAAATTCCATCAGGCGTTTGACGTTCTGGCAAAGCGTCTTGATGCCCGCTTCGGTTTTGGGAGGGAACAGCTCGAACGAAATCGCACAGTTCGAACCGGTGTAATGATCAGCGAGACTCATGGGGGACCTGGACGCAGACGAAACTAAGAATTGGCAGTGCTGACGGATCCAACACAGTCGGATCCAGTACTGTCGGAGCTTGCAAGCAACTGACGCATTGTAGTTGCCTGGCTCCATTCTCAATCCCGCCCGCCCTCTGGGGCAAGGTCCAATTGGCCCCAAAATGTCGCTGTCGGGGATGTAATGTCCGTCGTCGCTGGGTGTGGCAGATCAATGCTGCCACCGACGGCGTGACCATTGATCTTGTCGTCGTCGTCGTGATTTCAGTACGGAAACCTTGGAAATCCGGCGTCCAAAGCCGCTCAACGGGAGCGGTCGATCACAACTGGGCCGGCGAGCAGCACCAAGCGGCAAGGAGGCCGAGGTGGGGATTTTTTCGAGTCGACGGCGACTAAAGAAAAACGATTCTTTTGCATCGCTGGTTCCCGGAATGCGATGGTTGGGGCCGATTCTGAGCGTCAGCGGCATCTGCTGCGTCATCGTGTACGCGCTGACCGGCAAGTTTCAGTTCAAGGCATTCGATGACTTTTTGAACGATGCTGGGGTGACCGGTACGCCGGTCGTCTTGCCCGCGCCGGGCAATCGATCGCCCGAAACGATCCGCATCGCCACGTTTAATATCAAGACGTTTGGCGAGAAAAAATCGAGCACGCGAATGGTCCCGGCTGAGAACATTGATGTGATGGGGACGCTGGCGCAGGTCGTCAGTACGTTTGATTTGGTTGCGATTCAAGAGGTACGCAGTCAAGACGGCACACCCATCCGCCGCCTGATTGACTTGATCAACCAATCTGGTGGTCAGTACACCGCCACATTGAGCGAGCCGATCGGGGATGAACATTACACCGAATCCTATGCGTATGTCTGGGACGACACGCGGATTCGGATGATTCAAAACAGCGCGTACGTGGTTCATGACGAAGAAAATCGAATGTATCGCGAACCAATGGTCGCGTCGTTCGAGACACGGGCGGTGTCATCGGATGCTCGTCGACCCTTTCGATTCACCTTGATTAACGCGCATACCGATCCGGACAAGGTTTCGCCCAATGCGATGGCCAACGAAATCAACGTGTTGGACGATGTGTTTGTCCGCGTTCGGCAGTACGAATATGACACGGCTGGCGAAGAAGATTGTTTGTTGCTTGGGGATTTGAACGTCGACAGTCGCGGGTTGCAGGAACTGTCGCGGATCCCCAATCTTGTCAGCCTGGTCGGTGATCAGTTTACCAACACACGCCGAACGGCCACTTACGATCACATCTTGATGGACAGCTATACCACGCGGGAATACACAGGCAATCGCGGCGTGCTGGATTTTCAATCGCACCTGGGTCTGACAGAGCGACAGGCGTTGCTGATCAGCGATCACATGCCGGTGTGGGCAGAATTCAGCGTTTACGAAGCCCCGCGAATCGACCCGGTTGCCTCGTCATCAACACGCGTGATTCGTTAAACGAATCAGGCGGCCGACAGACTGTCCTTTGCCGCACGTGCGGCTTCGTCGCGTCGACGTTTTTCGAGACGCTTGGCGACTTTCTCCGGTGGATCACGCCAGCGTCGGTGAAGCCACCAATACTGTTCGACGGACAGCGCCACCGCTTGAGCAAGATGATGATTGTACCACTGCGTCAGCGTTGTCACGCTGTCACAATGACCGTCGGGATCGTTGGCAGGGTCGGCTGTAGCGGTGCACGATGTTTCGAACTGCATCGGTTGGCCGTTGATACGCCGTGTGTATCCGGCGAACATCGGCGCTTGGGCCGTCAGCGAAAACAATGCGAGTGCCTTGTGGCAGGACGCTGGTACGCCCATGAAGTCGACCCAGCAGCCTTTCGGGCCGGCGTGTTGATCCGCCAGCAGCGACAACGTTCCACCATTTTGCAGATGACGATCGACTAACGGCGCGCAGCCTTCTTTGTCGACCATCGATTGTCCTTTGGCACCACGAAAACGTTTGACCCAGGCGTGCAAAAACCGATTGTCCAATTTGCGAGCGATGGTGGTGGTACTGCATCCCATCAGTCCCATCGTGTAGCCGCCGATTTCAAAATTTCCGTAGTGACCACTGACCATCACGGCCGGACGCTTGACCAGCAAGGCACGCAGGATGGTCTTGTTGTTTTTGAATCGAACGTGCTCGGACCAATTGGTCAGATGCAGGCGGCGTTGAGCCCACGCGATTTCGCAAACCATTAGCAATAAGTGGTGCCACATCGCAAAACTGATTCGCCGACGTTCCTGGGCGTCACAGTCGGGAAAGACGCTGCGGAGGTTTTTTTCGGTTGTTTCGTGGCGAATTCGCAGCACATCGGATGCAAACCAAGCCAGCGACCGACACATCGAATCGCCCATGTCGTAGGGCAAAACTTGCACAAACGCGACCAATGAGCGAACCGTCAGGTAGGCACAAAACTCGCTCGTGATCTGGCCGGTGAGTCGAAGGGAATCGCGGACGGAGTGCTTGATGTTCATTGTGCTGGTTGGATTGCGTTTCCATCGCGATGGGGTGGACCGCTGAAATTATGCTCCAAGACGCGGTTTGGCAGCCAGACGAATAATCCGACAGATGGCCGTGATTTGAGGCGATTTGATCGATTCGAGGCGTCCCGATTGCCGCCCGGTTGTTTCAATGGCCGTCAGAGGGCACCATACGAAACCTAACGCCTGTTTTTATCTGTTGCGGAGGCTGTTTTTCGGTATCCGCTGAGATGCTGGCAACGATCCAAACTGTCGGCCGACGAGCGGCCGGTGGCTTGATGTCCTCGCGAGATTTTCCGCACTGATCTTGTTCGCTCTTCTCCCGGTGTAGCCCCCCATGAATGAACCTTGTGCTGTCGTGCTTGCCGCTGGCAAAGGCACGCGGATGCAAAGCGACCTACCAAAAGTCCTCTGCCCGGTCGTGGGTCGCCCCATGATTCACTTTGTCCTGGACGCGCTAGAGAAAGCGGGCATCCATCGACAAATTGTCGTCGTGGGCCACGAAGCAGAGATGGTCAAACAGGCATTGGCCGATCGGGACAACGATGTCCAGTTTGTCTTGCAGGCCGAGCAGTTGGGGACAGGGCACGCCGTGCAAATGTGCCGTGCTGCGTTGGCTCAGCAGTCGGGCCCCACGATTGTGGTCGCGGGTGATTCCCCATTTATCCAACCGGCCAGTTTGAAAAAGCTGCTGGAACATTTTCATCGTACGCAGCCAGCGCTGCTGCTGGGCACGCTAAAGAAAGACGATCCAACCGGACTGGGGCGGATTGTCCGTGATTCGCAGGGGCAATTCACCGGAATTGTCGAACATAAGGACGCCAGCGACGAACAGCTGCAAATTGACGAAGTCAATATGAGCACGTATTTATTCCAAACCTCCGATTTGATCGATTCCCTCGATCGACTCAGTAACGACAATGCTCAGGCGGAATATTATTTGACCGATTGTGCTCGGCTGTTGTACGAAGCCGGTCGCAAGGTCGAAGCCGAGGCGGTGCTGCAACCTTGCGAGTCTATGTCGATCAACAACCCTGACGAATTGAAACTCGTCGACGAAACCATGCGAGCGATGGGATATGCGTGAATTAAAGATCTTCAGTGGCCGAGCCAACGAAGAGCTAGCGGATAAAATTTGTCAGCATCTGCACCTTGATCGCGCTGCGGTGACACTGGGCAAATTTCCAGACGGCGAAAATTTTTGCAAATTGGACGAAGACGTCCGCGGGCGCGACGTGTTTCTGGTTCAGCCGACCAGTCCGCCGGTCAACGACAACTTGCTGGAACTGTTGATCATGATCGACTGTTGCAAGCGGGCCAGTGCCGAAAGAATCACCGCCGTGATTCCTTACTTCGGCTATGCTCGGCAAGACCGCAAAGACGAAGGCCGGGTGCCGATTACTGCAAAATTGGTTGCAAATCTGATCACGCGGGCCGGCGCTGACCGCGTGCTGACGATGGATCTGCACGCTGCACAGATTCAAGGTTTCTTTGACGTACCCGTGGACCACTTGTACGCCGCACCGGTGCTGAACGAGCACTTCAGCAAACTCGGGCTCACCGACGACAAAATCTGCGTGGTCAGTCCCGATGAGGGCAGTATCAAACGGGCTGTCGGCCACGGCAAACGTTTGGGTGGTTCGCTCGCGATCGTCGACAAACGTCGCACCAGCGCCACGGAAGTGAAGCAGAGCACGATCATCGGTGGCCCATTGGATGGAAAGATCGCGTTGATGTTCGACGACATGATCAGTACGGCAGGGTCGATTTGCGGCGCCGCGAGACTGGTTCACGATGCCGGAGCCGCGGAAATCCACATTGCTTGCACGCACGGAATTCTTTGTGGGCCGGCGATCGAACGGTTGCGAGATGCACCCATTGATTCGATCGTCGTGGGCGACACGATTCCTGTTCCGCCAGAAAAACGGTTGCCCAATTTGCAGCAGTTAAGCGTGGCGCCGTTGTTGGCCGAGGCCATCAAACGTATCCACCACGATCAATCGATCAGTGAGTTGTTTCGCGAACGATAAACGCTCGCAAAAGCTGGCGTTGTCGGCGATGGCGGGACATTCAATCGCGTGGGCGTTGTCACGCCGAAATCGTGTTTCACGCCCGAGTTTCTTGCCGTGCTGCTCTATCAGTCGGCGAGTTGAATTCGGTAGCCTCCGATCACACTCGCGGGGCCCTTCCCTCTTGGGCTCGGTCCTGCATTTTGTGTCCGGCTCCGATTCAGCAACCAGATCAAAAAACTCGGCTCGATGAGCGGTGAATTCAACTCACGATCGCGTCCCACGTTCTCCATGTTCGGCGGAAAGCCGAACAATGAGGGAACGTTGTATCGAACGGCGACGTTGCTGTGGCTGGCGGGAATCGCTTTATTGAGCGTCCCCATGGTGACGTTGGTCGATGTGCCGATCGCACGCTGGTTTGCCAGCGAGCCGATGGCACAAGAAGCCGGCAACATCTTGGACATGATGCGGCTGTTCTCGCACGGATGGGGCATTTTTTTGGTGCTGTCGGCGATAGCATTGATGGCACCGCAGCACCGTTGGTTTGTTCCACGCTTGGCTGTTCTTGCGATGGGTGGGGGTGCGGTTGCAACGGTCGCCAAAATGTTTGTATTGCGACCGCGACCCAATGGACTGAATCTGGAGATTGCCTCGTATGATTCGGCATGGCTGTGGGCCTTTGATTGGGACCTGGAACAGGTTGCCGCATTTGACGCCAGTACTCGTGCGTTTCCAAGCGGCAACATGGCCACCGTGATCGCATTCACCGTCGGTCTGTGGGTGATTCTTCCACGCGGACGCTGGCTATTCACCATCATCTGCATGGGCACGCTGTTACAAAGACTCTACTGCGGCTCGCACTTCTTGAGCGACCTGTTCGGTGGGTCCGCGTTCGGATTGTTGTGGGCGTATACCTGTCTCCATCCACGGCTGCTGGGAAGCCTGTTTGACAAACTGGAGCCAGAACGCAATTCGCGACGCGCTACGGCTAGCGAACAGCCGCCCGGTATTCCACAAGAGGCCGAACTGGCGAACCAAGCCGCCGTTGAGCATGACAATCCACAGCGGCAGGCCGACAAAGTGGCCGCCTGATCAGTTCGCTCAGGCGACCGAGTTAATGCGTGCTCGAATGGTTGCGACGGACCGCTGGTCACCACGGACCACCTGTCACGACTGACCACTTGTCAGGACTGGTCACTTATCAAGACTGGCCACCTGTCAAAACCGGGGCAAACTCATTGGCCGCCTGCACGTGACGCCAACTGCTTTCGCAGCGGCGCGATGATTTCTCGCGGGACAAACTTGGCCAGTTGCTCGTCATCGTCGCTCATGGACGCGATCTGTTTCAGCAGCGAACTACTGACGTGAGCAAACCGCTCATCGGCCATCAGAAACACCGTTTCGACGCCGGGGTCCAGCTGATGGTTGGCCATCATCATTGTGAATTCGCCCGCGATGTCTGTCAGCGGCCGGATGCCCCGAACCATAATGCTGGCGTCAAGGCTGCGGACAAAATCGACCGCCAAGCCTTCGAATACCTTGACGCAAACGTTGGGCAATTTGTCGACGACCGTCTTGACCAACTCGACTCGGTCATTTGTGTCAAACAACGCCCGCTTGTCGGCATTGATGCCGATACCAATGACCAAGTCATCGAAAAGCCTCGATGCTCGCTCGATGATGTGAAGATGTCCCAACGTCACCGGGTCAAATGAACCCGTGTAGACTGCTGTTCGCTTGCTGGACATCAGATTGTTCCGTGGTGTGTTTGGCAAAGGGGGGCGATCGAAAACGTGCGACTGATTATCAGCTCAGTGCATAGCCGATCGAACCACATCCACGAGGCGATCCAAATCGGTCTCATCATTGTAAGCATGAATGCTGGCCCGCACGCCTCCACCGCGGCAACTCACCACCACGTTTTGCTGCAAACAGCGTTGGCGGATTTCTGCCGGATCGACGTCCGCAACGTCGAACGTCACGATACCGCTCCGATTGTCGCGATCAGCGGGCATGCGTGATGTGACGTCGATCTCTGCCAATTTATTGTGTAGCGACTCGGCTAAGTGGATGATGCGATCGGCGACGGCAGATTCGCCATGGAGTGCACGAATTTGCATGAACAACTTGACGCTTGCCGACAACGCCGCGACGCCGACCATGTTTGCCGAACCAGCTTCGAATCGCGCGGCGGTATCACGCAAATTGAATTCGGGCTGGGCGTAATTGTACGAATTCTTGACGCTGCCCCATCCAACATTGCCGCAACGCAGCGTTTCGATGTGCTGCTGACGAATCATCGCAACTCCGGCACCCTCAGGTCCCAGCATCCATTTGTGTCCGTCGGCAGCCAAGAAGTCGACCGGGGTTTTTTGCAAATCCAGCGGAAACACTCCCAGTCCCTGAATGGCGTCCAAAAATACAAGCACGCCGCGTTGGTGGGCCTGCTGAACGAGTGAATCCAGGTCAATCCGATATCCGCTCGCGTATCCAACCCAGCTAACGGCGATCATCCTAGTGTGGTCGTCGATTTGCGAGATCAAGTCGTCGACTAGTACTTGATCGTCGCGTCGAGGGACGACGCGTAGTTGCACGCCCTTGGAGCTTTGATTGAGCCACGGAAAAAGATTGCTCGGAAATTCACCGTCGGGAATGATGACGTTGTCGCGCGATTGCCAGGGCCAGCCTTCGGCCACGATATTGATTCCTGTGGTGGTGTTGGGCACCATGCAAATTTCTGCTGGATCGGCTTGGATCCAGTCAGCCATATCACGGCGGAGCGTCTCGATCCGCGCAGCCCATTGTGGCCAAAGTGTGTCTCCTTTGGTTGACGCTTGAACAGCGAACTGCTCGATCGCGGTCGCCGCTGGGCCTGAAAGGGGACCAACGGCTGCGTGGTCCAGGTATGCATATTGATCCGTGATCGGCATCAGTTGACGCCATGCACCCCACGGATCGGTCGCGAATGATTGATTATTGCCCGAAAATTCGCTGATTTCGATGGTTTTCGCCTCTCACATTGGGTGACGGTCAATCAAGATATGCATCGTCATCGCCGGATCTTCGGCGTAACCCGCAAAACCCGATTTGCGTTTGGGGAATCGCTAATTTAGCGACAGGGCGTAGGCTTGGGAAACATGGGCGGTGGCAACTATACTGCCCTTCGGTTGATTGTCTTTTCGTTCTGCAGCTTGTCCCCCCCCCCGGCTTTTCCTCGAGGTTGATTGATGCCCAAGGCTCTCTGTCTGATCAGCCTTGTCGCGTCGATTCTGATCGTCGTTTTGTTCCTGGCCGACGCGGTGATGGGGATGATGGGGATGACGGACGTTGCCCCTCTGAAGTCGGCCAGTACGATGATGGATTTCACCTTCGTGATCCTGGGTGCCATCATGATCTTTATGAGTTGGAAGACATATCGCGAACAGCGATAGTGCTCCAGCGAGTATCTTGTGACAATTCGATTTGTCTGACACTCGCTCAATGATTCAGCTCATGGAACTTTCACGTCGCAAGTTTTGTCGCACCACGTGCGCGACGACACTCGGTACACTCGCCGCCACGACCGCACCAACGAGTCTTTGGGCAGCGGAAACCGGACCGTTCGAAACGTTCGTGCCCTGCCGTGCGATTACCCATGGCAACACAAACCATTGGTTCGGCTACTACGACAAACGCGAATTTGATCCAACCGGCCAATTAGTGTTGGCGAACCAGATTGATTTCGAAGGCCGTAGTCCGACCGGCGACGACGTGATTGGTGTTGGCTTTGTTGATACAAGCGACAGCGATCGATGGCACTCGATCGGCCAGAGCAACGCGTGGGGTTGGCAACAGGGATGCATGTTGCAGTGGGTCGGTGATCAAGGCGATCGGATTTTGTGGAATGATCGCGAAGGTGACTCGTTTGTCTGCCGCGTCTATACGAGAGCGGACGGATCGATTCGCACACTACCCAAACCGATCTACACGATCTCCGCCGACGGCAAGACAGGGCTGTCGGTCGATTTCCGACGAATTGATAACCTTCGTCCCGGATATGGTTACGACGGTTTAGCCGACCCGAATGTTGCCATTAGAGCACCGGCGGACTCGGGGATCTGGCGTGTCGATCTGGCGACCGGTAAGGACGAATTAATCTTTTCACTTGCCGATGCCGCCCAGATCCCTTGGCCCGATGGTGACCGACATGCCGACGCTTGGCACTATTTTAATCATCTGCTGATCAACCCGTCGGGGACGCGATTTATCGTTCTGCATCGTTATCGTCCCGCCTTTGATCCAAAAACGCTGCAATATCAAGGGGGATTTGTCACGCGGATGTTCACGGCCAACATGGATGGCACTGACCGCTATGTGCTGGACCCGTCCGGATACACGTCGCACTTCATTTGGAAAGACGACGACGAAGCGACGATGTGGACCAAGCCTGAAGGAAAAAATGCGGGCTTCTATAAATTCACCGATCGAACACGCAACGTCGTTCCGATTGGTCAAGACAAGATGCCAACCAACGGTCACAACACCTATTTGCCGGCACCCCACGGGGATTGGATATTGAACGATACCTACCCGGATAAACAGACGTCGCGGCAAACCGTGTTCTTGTATCACGTCCCCAGTGGTCAACGGTTTGATCTGGGTCACTTCCCATCACCCAAAGCGTATCGAGGTGAATGGCGGTGTGATACGCATCCCCGCAGTAGTGATGATGGACGTTATGTCGCCATCGACAGCCCGCACAACAACGGGCGACAGGTGTACGTCATGGACGTCCAAGAGATTTTGGACAAGGTCTAACCGGACAGCGGCAAATTTCATTAGCCATTGCGCGATAGACCCGGTTTTGTCGCATCCAACCGCGGCTATCGCCGTGCGGCTAGTTTCGTAGTTTCGTAGGCCAGGACCTGTCCTGGCAGAGTTGCGCCGGGACGGGTCCTGGCCTACGATCAACCCACCTCAATATTTAGCAGTGCTTTAGTCGGTGTCGTGCTGCCGGGCGCTCATCCGTTCTTGGCCGCGGCGTTCAATCGACGATGTGCGGCGCGGTTTTATTATCCCGTAAAGTTTCGTCGATCCGATATCTTGCAATTGGGCAGCAGCTTGTGCAGTTTTTGCACGCCGGATCGTGTGATGGAGGTGCCAGAGACGTCCAGTCGCTCCAGGCTTTTGATTTTGGCAAATTCAGCGACCGAGACATCATTAATCTGACTGCTGACCAAGTTCAGGTACCGTAGATTCGGTAGATTCGCGATGGCTGTCACACCGTTGTTGGTGATGCCCTCGCCACAGATCGTCAGCGACTCAAGCGAACGGCAACTCGCTAAGAAGTTCAATCCCTTGTCGGTGATTGGAGACTGTCGACGCGATTTGCTCCGCGGAATCGGATCGTGCTCGTTGTCCGCGGTGATTTGATCGTTGCAGTAGATCATCGTACCGATCGTGCTGCCCATCCATACATGGTTATTGCTGACAGATTTCAGTTGGCTCAGTCGTGCAATCACACCTAGCTCGCGGTCAGCGAGTTTGCTTCCAAGACCGGAGACACGTGAGATTCGCAAGAAATACTCTTCGCCCAAAATGTCTTGGATTCTGTTGGGGATCACCGTGGTCGCGTTCGCGTCAAAGTGCCCTTTTTCATCCAATTGATGACTGTATACGACCCAGCCTTCGCTCGCGGTGATCGCTGCTAAAGCGTCTCGCTCAGTGCGTGCAATTTGATTCCAGCGTCCTGTCGCGATGGCCAGCAGCGTGACTGCGATCAAGAAAAGGCGGAGCGAGTAGCGAAAGCGAATTTTCATGTGGCTGAACTGACAAACCGCATTCATTCGGACTTGTGATCTCGCCTTGCACGTCGACGAATCGAACGGGTCGGGAACATAAAAAAGACGAATACGATCGACACGACGAGAATAATGATAAAGGGAACAATCAACATGAGTTCTTGGAGTCCCACGTTCGCTTGAACCCAAGGTCCCCAGGCGGGCAATGTGAGCAGCGCCGTGGCGACGACAGCGAAACGGCGCCAGGAGTACCGATAAAGTGGTGGCTCTGGATCGACTTGATCGTCTTGGTCAGATTCCAATGAATCGGATTCCATTGAATATGAACCTCTCGATCAACGTAAAACGTTTGGCGGTAGTCCGATCGCAAAACGATCGCGACGGCGCGCTTACGTCGGTGACTCGGACTGCTGCATGCGTTCGCGAAGTTCTTTGCAGGCATCGGCTGGATTGCTGCAAAGCGAACAACTGACGTTGCCATCGGCGTCGGTTTCATTTGCCAGGCCGCCGCAGGAACCACTGATCGCCTTACGGCCAAAGATGACACCGATTGCCATCGCCAGCAAGATAACGCCCATCGCGACGGCGGACATCAACATGGTTGGCAGTAAACCTGTGGACGCGGTCTCGCGGACAGTGGTGTCGGCGGCGACAGCGGCTGCCGGCGGGGCGATCGCCGCATATTGAGCAAGCAGTCCGGTTCCCATCATGTGGTATCCGTTGTCGGTTCGTGTGATCAAGAAAGCATCCAGCGATTCGCGTTCGGCGAGTTCGAGTCCTTTCTCTGGGCCAAGCACATTGATGGCGGTCGCCCACGCGTCAGCGGCCATGCAAGATTGGCTGACCACGGACACCGAGGCTAAGTGATGAACGATCGGTGCTGCCGTGCGGGGATCAATTGTATGCGAATATCGCTTGCCATCGTCTTGAAAAAAATTGCGATAATCACCCGAGGTGGCCATCGATTCGTCCTGGCCGGTGCCGCGCCCTGTTTCGTGAGCGATCATCGAAACCGTTGCCGCAGTATCGGGTAACTGAATGCCGACTCGCCAGGGTTGCCCCGCTTTATCGCCACTGGTACGAACTTCCCCGCCGATCTCGACGAACACATCGGTAGCGCCGGCTTCCGCGAGCAGTGTGACGACCCGATCCACGCCGTGCCCTTTGGCGATCGCCGATAGGTCGACCTGCAACTGGGGTATTTGCTTGCGTAGTGCGGGTGGATCCAAGCGAACCGATAACTTCTCGAATCCCGTCAATGCCTTCAGTTGTGCGAGTTTTTCCCGGTCAGGTGTCTCACCTGTACGCTGGTCCGGACCAAATCCCCAGGCGTTGACCACAGGACCGATCGTGACGTCGAATGCACCGTCCGTCTTGCGAGCGACCTGCTGGGCAAAATCAACGACGTCGGCAGTTTGGCGACTGACATCAAACCAGCGAGTCGAATCGGAGGCGTTGAAGCGGCTGATTTCGGACGATTTCAGATAGGTCGACATTTGATCGTTCACGCGACGTAACTCCGCGTCGATGTCGATACGAATGTCATCGTCCACGTCTTCGGCACCATGGATCTTGACCATGTAGGTCGTCCCCATGGTTTGGCCACGGAATTCTCGAATGGCGCCTGTCGTTGATGGTTGCAGTGTCGATGGTTGCGGCGTTGGTGGTTGAGACGATGCCTGTTGGGACAATGCCACAGCGTCGCACGCTAACAGCGCAAAAAAGAACGCGACGATCTGGTGAAACCGACGCGTTGCTGATGTTTTTTTCATAGTTTCGTCCCTTCGACAGCGGGCGTTTACCCGCAGGACGCATTCTCGCCGAAACGAGACACGACTTACCCGCCGAAATCGTCGTACGCGATATTTTCTGGCTCGACGCCCAAGTCATCCAGCATTTTGAAGACCGCTTGATTCATCATCGGCGGTCCACAAATGTAGTACTCGATGTCTTCTGGAGCCGGGTGCTTGCTCAAGTAGTTGTCCAGTAGCACCTGGTGGATGAATCCCTGATACCCATCCCAATTGTCTTCGGGCATCGGTTCCGAAAGCGCTATTTCGAATTTAAAATTGGGGAAGTCCTTTTCGATCTCTCGGAAGTGATCGATATAGAACAGTTCCCGCAGGCTCCGACCACCGTACCAGTACGTTACCTTTCGATCGGTTTTTTGGCGTTTGAATAGTTCAAAGATATGGCTGCGTAGTGGAGCCATACCGGCACCACCGCCGATGTAGACCATTTCCGACTTGGAGTCTTTGATAAAGAATTCGCCGTACGGACCACTGATCGTCGCTTCATCGCCCGGTTTCAGATTAAAGATCCAGCTGCTCATTTTTCCCGGCGGTGTGCCTTGGGGAGCGCGTGGTGGAGGGGATGCGACGCGGACGTTCAGCATGATGATGCCCTGTTCGCCCGGATAGTTGGCCATCGAGTAGGCTCGCACAACTTCTTCGTCGACTTCGCTAACGTATTGCCATACGTTGTACTTGTCCCAGTCGCCGCGGTACTCTTCTTCGATATCAAAATCTTTGTAGGCAACTGTGTGGGGTGGGCATTCGATTTGGATGTACCCGCCAGCGCGGAAATCAACCTCTTCGCCCTCGGGTAACTCCAGAATCAGTTCCTTGATGAACGTCGCGACGTTCTGGTTACTGCGAACTTTACAGACCCATTTTTTGGTATCGAAGGCTTCGGCCGGTACCTCGACATTCATGTCCTGCTTGACCGCAACTTGGCAGCTGAGCCGTTCGCCTTCGGCAGCTTCTTTCTTGTTGATGTGATCCCGCTCGGTCGCCAGGATTTCACCACCACCGCTGTGCACTTTGACTTTGCACTGAGCGCACGTACCGCCACCGCCGCAGGCACTCGAGACAAAAACTCCGGCGTCGGCCAGCGCGCCAAGCAACTTGCCGCCCGCGGGAATCTCGATTTCTTTTTGTTCGTTGATCATGATTTTGACCGGACCAGAAGAAACCAATTGGCTCTTGGCACCCAAAATCAAAAAGACCAGCGCGAGCACGACCAAGGTGAACATCGCGACGCCGAGTATAATTTCCATCAGTCTTCGCTCGTCAGGAAGTGTTAGTGTTTTTGGTAACCAGACAATCGTCCGGTCGTCTTAGAGCTGAATTCCACTGAACGACATAAAGGCGAGTGCCATCAAGCCGACGGTGATAAACGTAATTCCTAAACCGCGAAGCGGTGGGGGAACATCACTGTATTTCATCTTCTCGCGGATTCCGGCCAGTGCGGCGATCGCCAGAGCCCAACCGAGTCCGCAACCGATTCCATAGGTGACCGATTCGGCAAAGTTGTAGTTACGTTCCTGCATGAACAGCGAAGCACCCAGGATGGCGCAGTTCACCGTGATCAGGGGCAGGAAAATACCCAAGGCGTTGTATAGCGGCGGGAAAAATTTATCGAGAAACATCTCCAAGATCTGCACCATTGCGGCGATCACCCCGATGTAGCTGATAAACCCTAGAAACGTTAGATCGACGGTCGCAAAGTTGACCGTCTCGGTCGAAATGAAATTGTTCGCCCAACTCATCGCCCCTTTCTTGAGAAACCAGGAGTAGATGACTTGGTTGGCAGGAACCGTAATCGCTTCGATCACGATCACGGCAAGTCCTAGGCCGAGCGCTGTTTTGACGTTCTTGCTAATGGCAAGGAACGTACACATCCCCAAGAAGAACGCGAGTGCAAGGTTTTCGACGAATACGGCTTTGAGCAAAATGCTGAGATGATTTTCAATCATTGCTTAGGCCTCCTCAATTTGTGTCGGCTTCCAAGCTCGAATGATCCAAATCAGGAATCCAATCAAGAAGAAAGCACTCGGGGGCAAGAGCATCAAGTTGTTGGGGTTGTACCAACCACCGTTGCGGTCCAATTCCAGAATCGTGATGCCGAACAGCGATCCGCTGCCGAACAATTCACGAAAAAACGCGACGAACATCAGAACCAGTCCGTAGCCCAGTCCGTTGCCGATCCCGTCCACGAAACTGATCCACTTACCGTTCTTCATCGCGAATCCTTCGGCACGTCCCATCACAATGCAGTTGGTGATGATCAGTCCGACAAAAACCGATAGCTGTTTGCTGATATCAAACAGGTAGGCCTTCAGGATCTGGTCGACCACGATCACCAACGATGCAATGACGGTCATCTGTACGATGATCCGAATACTGCTGGGGATGAATTGTCGGATGGCGCTGACGGCCAAGTTACTGAACGCCGTCACCGCGATCACCGCGATACTCATCACGAACGACGTTTCCATTTTGGTTGTCACCGCGAGCGCCGAACAAATCCCTAGGATCTGCAGGGCAATCGGGTTGTTATCTACTAGCGGATCTAGCAGGACCTCTTTTGTTTTTGACATTTTATTTGTCTCCCGCTCCACCACCGTATTGGTCGTCTAACTTTTCCAAGAATGGCCCGTAGCCGTCGTCACTGACCCAGTATCGAATCAGGTTGGTGACCCCGCGGCTGGTAATCGTTGCTCCGGAAAGTCCGTCCACTGCGTAAGGATTTCCGGGAGGCGCTGGCCCTTTATAAACCTCGGCTGCAGGTTCGCCGCTGGGATTAAACAATTGGCGGTTTTCCCACTGAGCTTTCCAGGCCGGGTTGTCGACTTCGCCACCGAGACCGGGTGTTTCACCGTGCTCATAGAAAGTCAGGCCCTGAATGGTTTGCCAATCGCTCTTGAGTGCCAGGTACCCATACAGGGTGGACCAGAGTCCTTTGCCGTAGACCGGAAGGACAACTTGCGTGGGGGTGTCCGTGCCTGGTTTCTTGACAAAATAGACCTTGGCGACTTTCTCGCGAAACTGCTCACCTGGGTCAAACTTGGGACCAACAATCGCGATGCGAGAGTCCTCTTTATTGACCGCTTCGCGTGGATCGTAAGTCTTGACGTCCAGCGTCTTGTTGTACTGACCCGTTTCCAAATCGACCAACTCTTCGCTGAGCCATTTGCTCAATTCGTCGATCTGTTCTCGGGTCAGTTCGTTGGCTGGCTTGCCGTATTCTCCAATCGACAATCCGGTTGCATCCAGAATGTTCTTCTTCTGGTCCAGCAATTTGTTTTCTTCTTGTAGCGGTCGCAGCGCGACCGCTGCGGCACTAACCACCAGCGAACAGACCACACATAGGATGGCTGCGACCGCGACGGTTCCGGCGAGTGAATCTTTAGGCGGCATAGCGTGCGACCCTCCGACGTACATTGGCTTGAATGACGAACCAGTCAATCAACGGAGCAAAAACGTTGCCGAACAAGATCGCCAACATAATGCCCTCGGGGAACGCTGGATTGATACAACGAATCAACACGGTCATAAATCCAATCAGGAATCCATAACCCCATTTTCCGGTTTCGGTCATCGACGCACTGACCGGGTCGGTGGCCATAAAGACCAGGCCAAAGGCCAAACCTCCCAACACCATGTGCCAGTAAAACGGAACGGCCAACATCGGGTTGCCCGCTGGATCGGCGACACCGTTAAGCAGCGACGCGGTGGCGAGCACACCCAAAATCACGCCCGTCATGATCTTCCACGACCCAATGCCGGTGGCGATCAAGATGGCGGCACCGACAATGCAAAGCAGCGTACTCGTTTCGCCGACACAACCTTGGATGGTGCCGATGAAAGCACTCATCCAGGTGACCGGTTCACCCTGTCCCCAGACGTATTGGATATTGCCCAGTGATGCGATTGCTGGATTGACGTTGGGATCCGGTGTCGCGTTGGCCATTTGTCCCAACGGTGTTGCACCACTGAAACCGTCCACCGCGGTCCACACCTTGTCACCACTGATTTGTCCGGCGTAGGCGAAGTACAAGAATGCGCGGCTGGTCAGGGCGATGTTCAAGAAGTTTCGGCCGGTTCCGCCGAACACTTCCTTGCCAACAATCACCCCGAACGATATCCCCAGCGCCACCTGCCAGAGCGGTATCGATGCGGGCAGTGTCAGTGGAAACAGCAAGCCGGTAACCAAGAATCCTTCGTTAATCTCGTGCCCCCGCAAAATGCTGAACACGAGTTCGATGTGGCCACCGACGAACATGCAAACAACATAGATC
>JABDKS010000361.1 GCA_013002105.1 Pirellulaceae bacterium
GGCCAGCCTTTCGGGGCACCGGGGCGGTGGGAGTTGCCAATGGTTTTCAGACGGCCGTTCGCTGGGACGCGACGAACCCAGGCGATAAGTCCGTTCTATGGAAATCGCCGATTCCGGGTTTGGGGCATTCCTGTCCGACGATCGTCGGTAACCGACTCTTCGTGGCGACAGCCGTCGCGACAGACAATGATGCACCGCTGCAGGTGGGTCGGGGCGGCAACACGGACGCTGCCGACGACAATAGTGAACAATCGTGGATGGTGCTGTGTTTTGACAAGACGACCGGCCGTGAATTGTGGCGGCAAACGGCACACGAGGGGGTTCCCAAAGCAACGCGTCATACGAAAGCGACGCACGCCAACACCACGGTGACTATCGATGGCGACAACGTGGTCGCGTTTTTCGGTTCCGAGGGCTTGTACTGCTACGACCTGGACGGAAACTTGAAATGGAAAACGGATTTGGGCGTTGTCAACATCAGCAAATACGGAATCGGCTGGGGCTACGGTAGTTCTCCGGCAATTCACGACGGGCATATCGTGCTGGTTTGCGACGACCCTGAGAATCCCTACATCGTTGCGCTGAACCTGGTCAACGGCGAAGAGGTTTGGCGAAAATCCCGCAAGGAAGATTCCCAGCGCAGTTGGGGGACTCCACTGATCCACAAAGTTGGCGATGGTGCTCAGGTCGTCGTGAACGGATGGCCGTGGATCGTCGCGTATGATCTCGCGACCGGCGACGAAACCTGGCGTGTCGAAGGTGGAGGCGACAACCCGATTCCCACGCCCTTCATCGTGGATGACCGCATCTACATCACCAACTCGCATGGTGGAAAGTCACCCATCATCGCTGTCCGTTCCGACGCGAAAGGCAACCTCGCTGAAGCCGATTCGCCCGCAGACGCCGGGCTGGTCTGGCGAACAGAACGAGGCGGTACGTACATGTCGACCCCGGTCATCGTCGGCGATCACTTGTATCTTGGGAACACCAATGGTGTGCTGCGATGTTACAACGTCAACACGGGCGAGGAAGTCTACGAAGAACGAATAGCCAGCGGCGCGTACATTGTTGCTTCGCTGGTCGCGGCCGACGACAAAATTTATTGCACAGCGGAAGACGGCACGGTCTACGTGATCAAGGCCGGTTCCAAATTCGAGTTGTTGGCGCAGAATCGGCTGGGCGAACCGTGCCTGGCCACACCAGCAATTTCCGCGGGCGTATTATTCTTCCGCACGGCTCATTCGCTGATTGCCGTTGGCCCAAACAGTGATGCGGCGGACGCTCATGCGGTCGCAACGGACGATAGAAAACCGAACATCCTGTTCATCGCGGTAGATGATTTGCGTCCGTCGCTGGGTTGTTACGGCGACGAACTAGCCGTGTCGCCGAACATCGATTCATTGGCGGCGTCGGGAATGACATTCAATCGAGCTTACTGTCAGGTAGCAGTTTGTAATCCGTCTCGTGCGAGTCTGATGACTGGCCTGCGACCGGACACGTTGGGCGTCTGGACATTGCCCATTCATTTTCGAGAGTCCAAGCCGGACGCCGTCACGATACCTCAGTGGTTCATCCGATCAGGATACGCAGCCGTCAGCCACGGCAAAATCTTTCACAATCCAACACCCGATCCACAGTCGTGGAGCGAACCGATTCGCGATCTGCCGGCATTACCGTTTCCCTATCCGGACGGAACGCGTGAACGGGTACGTCAAGCGATGGAAGAACTTCCTCAGCGTGATTGGAGAAAGAACAATCTACGTAACCCGAGCACTGCGGCTCCCGATCTGCCCGACAACAAATTGATGGACGGAGCACGCACGGATATGTGCATCGAGGATCTCAAGCGGCTGGGAAGTTCCGCGCAACCATTCATGCTCGCAATGGGCTACATCCGGCCGCACCTGGCTTTCGTCGCACCAAAAAAATACTGGGACATTTACGATCCGGAAAAGCTTCCTGTCCTGACCGACCAGCAAACGCCGATCGGTGCTCCGCCGTATTCGCTGCACAACAACAGCGAACTTTCCCATTACGTCGATCTGATCAAGATGCCCACACCTTGGAGCGACGAAACTCTGCCGCCCGAGAAAATGCGGCAACTGATTCATGGTTACTACGCGTGCGTAAGCTACGTCGATGCGCAGATCGGCCGACTTCTAAAAACGCTCGACGATGAAGGGCTGCGTGACAACACAATCGTGGTCTTGTGGAGTGATCACGGCTGGAAGCCCGGCGAATATCGTGGCTGGGGCAAACTGACCAACTACGAAATCGACACGAGAGTGCCGCTGATCATTTCAGCTCCGGGAATGAAGACTGGCGGTCAGAAATCCGATTCGCTGGTGGAACTACTTGATCTGTATCCAACACTGTGCGAGTTAACGGGCGTTGATGTTCCGAGTTTCGTAGAAGGCAGGAGTTTGGTTCCCGTCTTGCGAGATCCGGAGGCACAGGTGCATCAGTCAGCAGTCAGTCAGTACTATCGAAAGCACGAAGGCCGCGAATACATGGGTTATTCGTTGCGAACGGACCAGTACCGCTACGTCGAATGGCGAGATTTTGGGACGGGCGAAATGGTCGATCAGGAATTGTACGACCACAACGAAAGCGACTTGGAAACGGTCAATCAGGTCAACAGGGTGTCGCCCGAAACAGTGTCGCGGCTGAGGGTTCTGCTGAAATCAACTCATCCACCAAAGAAGCTCGAAATGGTTCCGGCCGTCCACACGAGCCCGTCCGGTCTTGGTCGCCTGGCCGTCGATATTTCATTTGACAACGAAACCGATACCGAAATCACGGTGTACCCAATCGTCCCGAGTGGAAAAAGAAATCGTGGCCGCAAGATCGCTCCGGGCCAGTCATTTACTTTCCATGCTCGTATTGGCGGCGCGTATGTCGTCGAGAGCAAAGACGGCTCGATTCACGAGATCCATTCACCCAGTTGGCCAGCGAGGCCCGTTGTCATTCGAAAATAGTGTCGATCTGCGAAACGAGGACCAGGAATTCGTCTGCGTGCTTTTTGCTCACTTGGCATCAGCGATGCAGTAGAGCGATCGATCGCTGCGGAGGTACAACTTGTTGTCGGACACTGCCGGTGACGCGTTAAAGTCGGTTTCGTCGTCGTCCATGACGTTTCGCGTCTCCGGCTTGAATGTATCGCCCGGCTTGTAGACGACCGTCCCGCTTCGCCGCGTAACAACATAAATATGATCGCCGATCAGGACGGGCGAAGCGTAAACGGGACGACCACTCGCCAAGTCGTCTACTCGCTCGCGATAGATGACTTCGCCATCGGTGGCGGATGTGCAGTAGGCGATTCCACGATCATCGATCCAGTAGAAACGATCTTTGTGAAGCAGCGGTGTGGCGACGTACGAACTCGACCGGTTGGACCACAATACATGCGAGTCGGTTACATCTTTTTTTCCGCCGGCCTTGACCGCGATGCTGCCGGAAGCTCGGTAGCCGCCAAAACTGTAAATCGTTTCGCCATCTACGATGACTGATGGACAAACGTTCCCGGTCATCGGTGACTGGCAATACCAATTCAGTTTGCCCGTCGATGGATTC
Organism: Pirellulaceae bacterium; assembly: GCA_013002105.1. Next base: position 3,574 of record JABDKS010000361.1, read on the forward strand.
AACGACCAGATTTCGCTGGGCACACTAATGACGATTTCGTGACCGCCATCGTCCAGCGAGACAACGCGGGGCGTGCCGTAGGTCAATTCCAACATTCCGGCTTCCTGCTTCCAGAGTTGGTCTCCGGTGGTCTTCTCCAGCGCGATGATTGACTGTGATTCTTCGGAGGCATTCACAATCAGCTTATTTTCATACAGGAGCAAACTGGCCGCCGAACCCCACTGTCGATTGCTTGATTCCTTGCCAACATCGACGCTCCAGTTTTTCTTTCCGTCCAATGTGATCGAGTGGACACCGCCCTTTCCAAAAAAGACGAAGACATTTTCACCATCGGTTACCGGTGTATTACTGGCATATCCATGTTCGGTGATATATCCCTGATAGCGATCTTCAGCATAATCGATCGGAAAGGCGATCGACCAAAGCTGCTCGCCGGAGTCCTTGTCAAAACACAGCAGTTCACGCCGAGCCTCCGTGTCGCCGGCGACATAGCAAGTCACCAGTAGCTTGTCGCCGACAATGATCGGGCTGGACGAACCAGTCCCGGGCAATTCGACTTTCCAAGCAACGTTCTCCGATCCGCTCCAAGTGGTGGGAACCACATCAGACGATTTTGCCGTGCCACCTGGCCCCAAAAACTCCGGCCAGTCCTTGGCAGATGATTGGGTTGTGGCAATGAGAAGACAAACGACAGCGATCAGATAGCGATGCATTGGTTATTGGTCCAAATCTGGGAGGTAGCGTAAAGAAGGATCGATGACGCGAAAAGTCGGTGATCGGCGACGCCGCCATGCGATACGCCGAGTTTTCTGGTGATTCAACCGATCCAATATCCAAACCGGCAAGCGATCGTCAAGGTTCGCCCTGTCGATCGCTTGCGTGGACATCACTCAGTCAGCGGTCAAATTGAATCCGCACAGCGGCTGAACATCAAGCGGCTGGACATCAAGCGGCTGAACATCGAACGCGGGTATCACTCGGGACGTTGCGGGCGCTGTGGGCGACCGGCAGGACGGTCGCCTTGTTCCCCATCGACGTGGCCCGGTCCGTGCGCCGGTCGAGCGTTTTGCAGTTGCGCTTTTTGCTCGTCGGTCAGGATGGCTGCCAGACGCTTGTCGACATCGGCTTGCAAAGCGGCGAGTTGACGCTTCTGTCGCACATCCAGATTCAACGAATCGGCAACCTGCTCGGGCAGCACTTGTCCGGGCTGTGGCGGAGGGCCATGTTGGCCGTGGGCACGTTCGCCTCCCTCATGAGGCGGCGGGCCACCGCGTCCGCGGCGTTCGCCCTGCGGAGGACCTCCACGCTCGGGACGGTCTCCACGAGCTTGATTCTGCATTGCGGCAGTTAATTCTGCTCGCGATACGCTCCCATCATTATTCGTGTCCGCCTGCTGAAAGAGCTGGAGGATCATTTCGGTCGGCGGACCACCCCTCATGCCGCCTTGCGGGCCACCGCGACCGGGCGGCTGAGCAAACAGAAGACCAGGAACCGCAATGATCCCGGAGAAGATGACGAGCTGGATACTACGATGGAACATAATGCTTTGCCTCAGATTTCGTGGGTCTGTGAGTCGTTTCAGCCATTAATTCAGCAAGAAGTTTGCCTGACGACTTACCATGCGTCCTGCCAAGGCAATGTGGGCCACGATTTCTTTCAGTTTTCCAATCTGGAGCGCTGCGATGCTATTTTACGGGCGGCGAGGTTGGTGGATCCTGGCAGATATCCTTCGCGGCTGAGTAAACTTCCGGTTCGGGTAACAACCCTGCGGTAAACCTGTAGGACAGGCGTCCAGGTTGTTACCGTAGAATTGACAAGCAGAAATCCCCTGTCACATCGTTTGGTAATCACGGGCACGTCATCGCACGAATTCAATCAGACACCTGGAAAGACAAAGCATGAAACCAATTCTGACTCTTTGCATCGTCGCGGTCGCACTAGTTACAAACGCGATCGCGCAAGAAGAGCTTCGTCAGCCCGACATCGTGGTTTATCTGGCAGATGACCTTTCCGCAGCAGACCTGCCGATCTACGGTGGAACCAATATCCAAACACCCGCCATCGACCAACTTGCGGCTGACGGGATGACTTTTGATCGCGCGTTCGTGGCGAGCCCGGCGTGTGCCCCCAGTCGTGCGGCGTTGCTGACCGGGCTGATGCCGGCGCGAAACGGCGCGGAAGAAAACCATACCTTCCCGCGTGAGGGGACGACACGTTTACCAGAGTTGCTCAATCAACTTGGCTATCAGACCGCCGCGTTCGGAAAGGTCGCGCATTCACGTAGTGCCAAGGACTATGGGTTTGAGACAATCGATCTGAAGTCAAACATTCCGGAACTGAAAAAGACCGTCAAACGCTTTCTGGAGACTCGCGAGGACGACCGACCACTGGCATTGTTTGTTGGAACCTCAAACCCACACGTGCCCTGGCCAAGTGAGTCGACCGTCGATCCCAAATGGATGACATTGCCGCAAAAATTGTTGGACACTCCGCAAACGCGAGTCCAACGATCACGATACCTGCAGGAGGTCAAAGATCTGGATGCCTACTTGGGTGAACTACGCGAGTTAGCCGATCAGCACATGGCCAAGGACAAGCTTTTTGTATTCTCCAGCGACCACGGCGCCCAGTTTCCCTTCGGGAAATGGACGCTTTACGACGAAGGAATCCGCGTACCGCTGATCGTTGCCCGTTCCGGCAAGATCAAGCCGGATAGCCGAACCCATGCGATGGTCAGCTGGATCGATATCTTCCCGACGCTCATCGACCTCGCGGGCGGTGAAGTGCCGGAAAATCTGGACGGCCGTTCGTTCGCGCAGGTTCTGCACGGCGACACCGATTCGCATCGAAATCGTATATTCACAACGCACAGTGGCGACCGCAAGATGAATGTCTACCTCAGCCGCAGCGTTCGAACGGACCGATACAAGTTGATTTGGAATCCGCATCCTGAGTTCGCGTTTACAACCCATATCGATTTGTTGCTACGCGAAAC
>JABDKS010000370.1 GCA_013002105.1 Pirellulaceae bacterium
GGCTAGAACATTTTTAGCGTCGAGATGGATTTGCCCAACGCCAGGACAGGACCCGGCCTACCAGAAGTCTTGAATAGCTCTGGGGCTTGAAATGCTGTGGGACTTGAAATGATCTGGTGATTTGGTCCCGACGGCAGCAGGCGGCAATCCGTTGCAGGATGATCCTAAATCGATGATCCCAAATTGTTGTGCAACCCTTGGAGTGATCCCATGGCCAAAGAGGCTGATATCGTCTGGCATGACCACGCTGTCGAGCGGACGGCGCGAGAAGAGCGACTGGGCCAACGTGGCGTCGTCGTCTGGTTTACCGGGCTCAGCGGGTGTGGCAAGAGCACGGTTGCCAATGAACTCGATCGCCAACTGAACCAACTGGGACGGGCCACCATGTTGCTCGATGGCGACAACATCCGGCACGGGTTGTGTGCCCCGCCCGCCAAATTGGAATCCGAGCATGGGTCCGAGTTTGCCAATCGATTTGGGTTGGGATTTGGTGAAATCGATCGCGAGGAGAACATTCGCCGGATCGGCAGTGTGGCGGCGCTGATGGCGTCGGCCGGCCTGATCACACTGACCGCGTTTGTCAGCCCCTATCGACGTGACCGCGACCGAGTTCGCAAAATCGTTCAAGAGGCGGGAAATCCCGATGATTTCATCGAGGTGTTTGTCGATACGCCTCTGGAAATCTGCGAGGCACGTGATCCCAAGGGGCTGTACAAGAAGGCTCGGGCAGGGGAAATCAAGCACTTCACTGGGATCAGCGACCCCTACGAAGCGCCCCAAAGCCCCGAGATTCACCTTGTCGGTGGCGATGACCGGACACCCGCCCAGCAGGCGGCCGAGGTGCTGGAGGTCTTAAAAGACCGCGGAATCCTGGGTTAGCAGGCCTTTCCGCCAAATATCGGCCCGGCAGCGACCATCGTGGCGGGCTCCGCAAATGGGGCACCCCAGCGGCGGAGAACACCCATTCGTGATACCCAGGCAAATGGGTCCTCAGAGGGGTCGAATTTGCCGTTGCAGGATCATCCGGCCCCGGTAAACTACCGGTCTTAATGCACCCGATAAAATCAGAAGAAAAAGATTAGTAACGACGAATGACGATTTCGAAAGAACGTAAAAGCGAACTGATTCAAGAGCATGGAACCGCAGGTGGAGACACCGGTTCACCCGAAGTCCAAATCGCTATTTTGACGGAACGAATCAACGGCTTGACCGAACACATGCGGACGCACCGCAAAGATTACGCTTCGCGGCGTGGTCTGTTGGGATTGGTCAGTCGACGACGCCGTTTGTTGGATTATGTGCGGGGTGAGGACCCGCAACGATATCTCGATATCATCGGAAAATTGGGCATTCGAAAGTAGCCCGACCCGCCGCCCCCGAGCGATGATGGCAAACTGCCTTGTTCGCCTCTGTGGGCGGCCAGGCCTCTTTTCTCTCTGACGCATCGGATGCGGCTATCCGCGGTTTTGCCGCGCGTCTTGAGTCGTTGTGCGTAGCAGCTGTTTGATCGCTAAGCACTGCGTCTCCATTCTCGGCAGTACCGCACTTTTTGTGAGTGCCTTGGTCTCCAAGTCCAACCCCGCGCGACCACCGCACTTTTGTTGTTTATGTAGGTTGTAATGAAATTGAAGGTGTCAAATTGAGTGACAAGAAAATTCGCGTAGAGAAACAAATTGGACGACAGACGTTGTCGTTCGAAACCGGCCAAATCGCGAAACAAGCCGCCGGTGCAGTGTTGGTTCAGTATGGTGAAACCGTGGTCTTAGTAGCAGCGGCGTCTAGCGACCCGCGTCCAGGACTCGACTTTTTCCCACTGATGTGTGATTACCGAGAACGGCTCGCTGCGGCGGGTAAATTCCCAGGTGGTTTTTTGAAGCGAGAAGGCCGGCCCAGCACCAAAGAAACGCTGAGCGCACGTTTGATGGACCGACCCATTCGTCCGCTGTGGCCACAGGGCTACAAAGACGAAGTTCAAGTGCAAGCGTTTGTGGTCGCCAGTGACCTGCAAAACGACGGTGACGTCCTTGCAATGAATGGTGCGGCGACCGCACTGCACATCAGTGCATTGCCGTTCCAAGGGCCTCTGGCGTCGGTTCGTGTCGGCAAGGTCGACGGCGAATTGATCGCATTTCCGACCCACGAAGAGTTGGAAGAAAGCGAATTGGACATGATCGTCAGTGGCTCCAAGGAGCAAGTGGCGATGATCGAAGGCTTCGCGAACGAAATGCCCGAAGACGAGATGATGGAAGCGATCCAGTTCGCACACAAAGTGATTCTGGAAGTCATCGAACTGCAGGAAGAACTGTACGCCAAGGTCAATCCGACCAAGAAGGAATACACGCCGCCCGAAGACGACGGATTGATGCAGCGGCTCAATGACGGCTACTACGACGATTTCCGTGCGGCCATGCAGACTGCCGGAAAACAAGATCGTGCCGATGCAGTTCGCGCGGTCAAAGAACGAGCTCTGGGCGACGTGATCCCTGACCCCAATGCCGATGGCGCTGTCTGCACGAAACGATTCAAATCGGTTTGGCACGATCTAGAGGAGAAAGTCGTTCGCGATTTGATCTGTGCCGGGACTCGTCCCGACGGCCGTGACAACAGCAGCTTGCGTCCGATCTATTGCGAAACCGACTTGCTGCCCCGCGTCCACGGATCGGCATTGTTCCAACGCGGTGAAACCCAATCGTTGATCACCATCACGCTGGGTACCGCTCGCGATGAACAACGTGTCGATGGGTTGCAAGACGAATACAGCAAGAAATTCATGCTGGATTACAATTTCCCATCTTTCTCGGTCGGTGAGTGCCGCCCAATCCGTGGCCCAGGTCGTCGCGAAATTGGTCACGGTTGTTTGGCCGAACGTAGCGTCGCACCCGTGTTGCCCGCCGCCGAAGATTTTCCATACACGATTCGGGTCATCAGCGACATCACCGAATCCAACGGTAGCAGTTCGATGGCATCGGTCTGTGGTGCCACGCTTGCTCTGATGGCGTCTGGTGTTCCGATCAGCAATCCAGTGGCCGGTATTTCGGTCGGATTGGTTCGGAACTCCGAAGACGACTACGTCTTGCTGACCGACATCCTTGGCACCGAAGATCACTTCGGTGACATGGACTTCAAGATCGCAGGTACCCAAAACGGGATCACCGGCATCCAATTGGACTTGAAAGTCACCGGGATTAGCGAAGAGATCATTCGTGCGACGTTGAAGCAATCGCGCGAAGCTCGGATCGAGATTCTGCGAAAGATGCTCACGACGATTTCACGCCCGCGACGCGAAACGGCACCGAGTGCTCCACGTTTGCTGCGTACCAAAATCGCTCCCGACAAGATTGGTGCACTGATTGGTCCCGGCGGAAAGAATATCCGCGGTATCCAAGAGACAACCGGCTGCGTCATCGAAGTCGATGATGAGGGAACTGTGTTGGTCGCCAGCACGAGCAAAGAGTCGGCTGCCGAGGCGATGCGACAAGTCGAAGCCTGCACGGCAACCGTCCAGATCGGCAAGATCTATGACGGTACCGTCAGTAGCATCAAGGACTTCGGAGCATTCGTCGAAATCTTGCCTGGTCGTGACGGACTTTGTCACATCAGTGAATTGAGC
>JABDKS010000382.1 GCA_013002105.1 Pirellulaceae bacterium
AAGCGTAAAGGGGCAAGGGCATGGCCAAAGCTATCGGACGCGCGTTGCCACACGAATCAGCTGTCGGGCATGTTACTGGGACGGCGCCCTACATCGACGACCTGCCAGCTCTCAGAGGAGAGTTGCAGGTGGACTTTGTCGGCGCGCCCTGTGCCGCGGGGCGACTGAACCGGATCGACACGACCGAAGCGGAAAAGATGCCTGGCGTCGTTGCTGTGTTCACCCATGAGGATTTGGATGGACACAATCTGTTTGGGCCGATCTTTCAAGATGAGCCATTCCTGGTTGCAGACGATATTTCTTATTTGGGTCAACCGGTCGCAGTGATCGCTGCGGAAACTCGCGAAGCGGCTCGCGCTGCGCGTGACGGTGTCGTTTTGGACGTTACCCAGAGCGACCCTGTCTTGACGATCGACGACGCGATTGCTGTCGAGCGATTCATTGGTCCAAAACGCACCATCCAAACCGGAGACGTTGACAACGTGTTCGATACGGCTGTTCGCACCATCGACGGTGTCTTTCACAGTAACGGACAGGAACAGTTCTATTTCGAATCGCAGGCCGCAATCGCATTGCCCGAGGAAAAAAAACGCATTCGTGTCATCTCGTCCACTCAGAATCCAACCGAGACACAGGATGTGGTCGCAGAAGCACTTGGTTTGCCGCGGCATCAAGTGATTGGGGAATGCAAACGGATGGGAGGAGGGTTCGGTGGAAAGGAAACGCAATCGGCGATTCCAGCCGTGATGGTTGCTTTGGTGACTCACAAAACTGGCCGGTCCGCACGCGTGATTTACAGCAAAGATGACGACATGCTGATCACCGGCAAGCGACACCAATACAAAACGTGGTACCGGGCGGCATTCGATGATGCCGGACACGTCCTCGCTGTTGAGTTTCAGTTTTTCAGCAATGGCGGAGCGTTTGCTGATTTGTCGACCGCGGTGCTCGAGCGAACGATGTTGCACGCTGACAATTCCTATTATTTGCCCAACGCCCGAATCACCGGCCAAGTTTGTCGAACCAACTTGCCACCCAACACCGCGTTTCGAGGATTTGGCGGTCCGCAAGGTATGGTCGTCATCGAAAATGTCTTGCAAGAGATCGCCCAGCGGTTGGGCAAAGACGCGTGGGATATTCGGACCCTCAACGCGTACCGCGACGGGGACCCCAATCGCAATCGAACGCCGTACGGTCAGATCGTTCGTGATCACGTGATTGTCGAAACCTTCCGCGAACTCGCGGGCACTTCCGACTACCGCAAACGGATGAAAGCGGTCGTGCAGTTCAATGCGGAATCAAAAACGGAGGTCAAAGGTTTGGCCATGTCGACGGTGAAATTTGGCATCTCTTTTACGACCAAGTTTCTCAATCAAGCCAACGCGTTGGTCAATGTTTACACCGATGGCACGGTGCAGGTCAGCACGGGCGGCACGGAAATGGGCCAAGGCCTGAACACGAAATTGAAGCAGCTTGTGGCCGATTCGTTCGGCATCGATCCTGATCATGTAGCGTTGATGTCGACGACGACGGAAAAAAACAACAACGCGTCGCCCACCGCAGCGAGTGCCGGCACCGATTTAAACGGGACCGCGGCAATCAATGCGTGTAAACAAATACGCAAACGATTAAAGGTCTTCGCAGCCGCGCACTTCACAGATCTTGATCGAGGCACCGATCGTGTGCTCGAACGAGCGCCCGAGCACATTCGACTGCAAGATGGTCATGTGTTTGATGTCCGCACTCCAAGAGAGCGAATCCAGTTTGGGGCGTTCTGTAATATGGCGCGGCGGGAGCGAGTCGATTTGGGGGCGCGGGGTTTCTATGCCATACCCGGAATCGATTTCAATCGCGAAACGGGCCAAGGCAACCCGTTTTTCTATTACACGACCGGTGCGGCGGTCAGTGAAGTCACTATCGATCGATTGACCGGCGAGATGACCGTCGACCGAGTCGATCTGTTAATGGACGTCGGCAAAATGATCAATCCCGGTGTCGATTACGGACAGATCATCGGCGGTTTCATTCAGGGGATGGGCTGGTGTACGAGCGAAGAACTGGTTTACGACCCACATGGCAAATTGCTTTCGACCAGTCCGACCACCTACAAAATTCCGAACATCACCGATGTCCCCAAGGTGTTCCGATACGCAACGATTGAGAATCCCAAGCACGAGATCAACATCCGACGAAGCAAGGCGGTGGGCGAACCACCGTTGATGTTGGCGATTTCGACCTGGCTGGCCGCCAAACATGCGATGTCTTTTGTGCGTGCCGATCGTCACCGCAAGTTGCGATTGCCGGCAACTTGTGAAGAGAACTTGATGTGTATGATGGCGGTTTCTCAGAGTTCGCCGAGTCCGAGCGTCGTTCAGGAGTCTGGATGATGTGGGTTGCTCCGCGAGACGATGTCACACAACATTGATGTCGCACCCAAACAATGTCGCATCCGAATGATGTCTATGCCACCGTCCGATTTCCATGTTCGTATGAATCAGTTGATCGATTCGGGGCGGACGATCGTGGTTGTCACACTCGTCGATACTCACGGCAGTACACCGGCCGATGCGGGCAGCAAAATGCTCGTTGACGCTGACGGACGCGAATTTGGAACGGTCGGCGGCGGGCGAATCGAAGCGCGTGCGATCGAGGAAGCAAAATCGCTGATTTCATCGCATGAATCGAACCGTTTCGTCGATTGGAGTCTCCAGTCCGACATTGGAATGACTTGCGGTGGACGGGTACGATTGTTTTTTGAGGCTTGGAATCAAGACCCTTGGCGTATCGCCATTTTTGGTGCCGGTCACGTTACGCAGGCACTCGCCAAACTTTTGGCGACACTGCCTTGTCGCGTCACCTGCATCGATCCGCGTGACGACTGGCTAGGACAACTCCCCACAGGCGTGCAGTCAATTTGCGTTCAGGAACCGTCTGAGCACGTTCGCGAATTGACGGACGACACCTACGTTTTGTGCATGACACGCGGGCATCGCAGTGACTTTCCGGTTTTGCGGCAGATCTATCAGGATGGCCGAGACTTTCCCTATATCGGTGTGATTGGTAGTCGAGCCAAAGCTGCGGTGTTACGCAAAGAATTGGTGGAGAATGGGATCCACGAAGACGCGATCAAGTTTCATTGCCCTGTCGGATTGCCGATCGGTAGTAACCATCCTGCCGAGATCGCTGTCAGCATCGCAGCGCAATTGATCCAAGAACGTGACCGGGCTGCAGCGGATACTCAAGCCCAGCGGTAGCGATCTATCCGTGAGCCAAAGCGGGCTCGGTATCGGTGACTTCGGCGTCGCCGCTATGGTACGGATTCGCCGCGGTAATGTGTGCCGCGTATCGATCCTCCAAGAATTCGGTACACGCCAGGGTTGATTCGTTTCGCGGCCAAGTCAGTTTCAAAGTGCGCCCAAACGGAGTTTCGATACGCGACCGGATCTTTAAATTCTGGTACAGCACGAATCGCGCGTTGTTGCGCGATCCGATGTTGAGCTTCTTGACGGACATCGATAGGGACACAAAATCGTCCCATTTTAATTCGCAAGTTTTCGTACCTCGGCGAATGCAAACGCCGCTTCGGAAGACCGCCAAGTGAGTGGTTCGGCGAAAGAAGCGCCACAGTAGTGCGACGACAACGCCGATCGCCGGAAGCCCGATTTGAAGGATCAGTGACAAATTGACGACCGCCGGCATGTTCATAAGACCGCGAGTCAGAAAGGCGGCAAAGAGGCCGGCGATAACAGCGATGCCAGCTGCGAAGAGCCGAATGACCGACATCGAGTCCGCTTGTCCAGGTTCACATCGCAATTCGCCAATCAGGCGCTCGGTCTGGTCGCTACGATCTTCTTGAATCAGTTGCGGCAGGAGTTTTGCAAGTGTCAGCGCATTGGCGTCGTCCATTCTTAACACCGCAGCGGGGTGGGCTTGATCGGTCCACAAGATCGTCCGGTCACCGGCGAAGTCGATTGCCGTTAAATCGAATAATCCACAGCAGAGTGTTTCGCCACTCGCGGTAATCAACACGCCTTCGTCATTGATCGAAAATCCATTTCGCTGGACCGACTCTCTTGCAACCAATTCGGCCAACACATTTCGGCAAGCGTGGACGCTGACGCGCCGCGCGTAATCAGCTAAAGCGTCGCTCGACTCTGTCGCGATCCGATCCGATATTGATGCGGTCAGGATCGCTCCCTCGCCATGGGTGAACTCGATACTAACCGTGCGGCGATCCTGCTGGTCGGTGTCCCACATGTCCGCCTTCAGAACACGCGTCGAAACGCCTTGGACAGCATGGTCGTCGATCCGGATCATTTCGCCCGCGTGGAGCATTTCCAGGTGGTCGGGAAGAATCGTGAACGATTGATTCGATGCGAGACTTTGCACGTGAAGAATTCCAGGTCGAGCAACAGGCGTATTATCAACGCTAGCTCAGTTTAGAATTCGCATCGATTTCGGACGCGGATTTTGTATTGATTGGGGCAGCGCGATAGGGATGACCGTCGCAACCTGCACAAGCGATCGTGTGCAACACGTGCCAGTGAAATGGCCGCCGATTCGCTACTGACCACGCAGCATCGTTCGCTTGATCCAACGATCATCCCAGGCAAACATCAGCATCGCCAACGGCGGTACATTCGAAGTCAGCCAGGGAATGTCTGGCTGGATCAAAACCAAGTCGGCGGGATCACCGGCACGAAGCTGCCCCGCGTCGGTCCAATTCAAGGCGGACGCGTTTCCCGCGGTGATGTCGTACCAGGCCTGGGCCGGCGAAGGAAAATGTTCGCCCAGTGATGCAGCCGACTGGATCATCGAACGTGCCACGCGAACCATGCTGCGTTCGTACCCCGCCCCGATATCGCTTCCGACAGCCAGTCGCACGCCGTCACCTAAAATCGCTTCGCGATTCATCGTCCCGGATTGGAGAAACGTATTGGCGGTGGGGCAGTGCGCGATCGCGGCGCCTGACTGGCTGATGCTCTGGCGATCTGCCGCACTCAAGTGAATGCCGTGTCCGAGGATACTGCGACGATTCATCAATCCGGTTCGCTGATAAACATCGACATAGTCCGCACCGCCGAACAATTCGGCAACGAGTGAACATTCACGCTCGGTTTCCGCCAAGTGGGTTTGCAAAACCGCTTCTCGTTCGTTTGCCAATTTGCCCGCATCGACTAATAAGTTTTCGGTGCAAGAGACAGCGAAACGAGGCGTCACCGCGGCGGACATTCTGCTGCCGGGAGGAAACCGGTCGAGTGTCTGTGCTGATTCATCGATCAACTGCGCCGATTCGCGGCACAGATAATCCGGCGCGTTGCGGTCCATCAGGACTTGGCCGATCACACCACGCATGCCCATTTCGGACGCCAATTTGAGCGAGGCGGTTGTCGCGTCATGATGAACGGTGGCGTAGGCGCACAGGGACGTGGTGCCGACAGACAAGCATTGCCGCAGCACGCGTTGGGTCATCGATTGAGCAAAGTCGGTTTGTGCCCAACGGTGTTCGGCGGGAAACGTAACATCATTGAGCCATTGCAACAGGGGCATACCGTGTGCCCCAATCATGTCAAACTGAGGCAGGTGCAAATGCGCGTCAATAAAACCTGGCGAAATCAACGTGTTGGCATCGCCAAAATCCGCCGACTTTGCGATCCTATCTTCAACCACTTCGACGATATGACCACCGTCGACGCGGACATAGCCGGGTGCCAGCCGCGCCTCGCGTGGCCGGTCACATAGCAACAGTTGTCCGGTCAAAATTGTCATCAAGTGTTCTCGCGTCGGGAGTGCGGGACTATCGGTATACTTTGCCGCCCCGAATTGGAGAAGAGCGAACGCGTGCAACTGACCGCTAACCTTATCGAGATCCGGCAACGGGAGATCTTTCCGGCCACCGTCGACATCAAAGACGGCAAGGTCATCCAGGTCAGACGCTTTGGCAGCAATCCAGACGATTCGCTGCCGTTTGTGTTGCCGGGATTCGTCGATGCCCACATACACATCGAAAGTTCAATGCTCGTGCCCAGTGAGTTTTCACGCTTGGCGACACGGCACGGTACGGTAGCGGTCGTGACCGATCCGCATGAAATCGCCAACGTGCTGGGCGTCACCGGCATCGACTTCATGATCGACAACGCCAAAAACACGCCTTTGAAATGTTTCTTTGGTGCACCCAGTTGCGTACCGGCAACGTCGTTCGAAACATCCGGTGCGACGATTGATGCGGCAGCGATCGGCCAACTATTGCAGCGTGACGACATTTATTTCCTGGCCGAGATGATGAATTACCCAGGTGTTTTGTCAGGCGATGTTGAAGTGTTG
>JABDKS010000383.1 GCA_013002105.1 Pirellulaceae bacterium
GATCATTCCTGTGTCACGTAGATGGGAAATCATTCGGATTTGAAAAGTCTGATTTCGCCGTCATCTCGTCACTCGAAAGCTCGGCGGCTAAGCCTTTGGAACCCCGACGATGCAGGGTCAATAGAAACATTGTTGGTAGGACTGCCTACCTATTCGCAGTAAAAAATCAGCGGCGACTGGACCCATCGTCACGATTCCGACGAGGGCTCCAGTCGCACCGATTAACTTGGAATTGATCAGGTTACGCTGTCATCGCTTCGAAGTTGATGTGGCGTTCTGCAAGACGTGACAATTTCTTGTCTGCCGCACCTTCCTCATCCAGCGTTGACTGCAGCAAGTCGGCGGCTTTGTAATCACCCAGCTTTTCTGCGTAAGTTCGTGCAGTACCATAGCCCGCCATCTCGTAGTGCTCGACACGTTGCGAAGCAGCGATCAGTGCAGCATCCAAAACCTCCGGCTCGATGTCCTCTTTCAGTAGATCGCTCGCTTCTTCGATCAATCCCTCCATCGCAGCACATTTGTGTCCACCTGGATGAAACTCCAACGACGCGAACACCGTCTCCAAGCGTTGAATGTGATTTCGCGTTTCCTCCAGGTGATCGTTGAACGCACGCTTCAAGTTGTCGTCACTTGCCGCCTGAGCCATTTTTGGCAACGCATCCAGAAGTTGCGTTTCGGCGCTATAGAGGTCTTTCAGTTCGTGTACGTAGAGCTTCTTGAGTGAATCCAGTTTCATTGTTCTGCTCCGCGATGGATTAAAAAGGGGTTGATTTCTTACCCTGAAAATTGGCTTGGTGCCGCGAGGCGCGGAAACTGTCTGCGTGCCATTTCAATGAAAGTTAGTCACCGTTCTGACTAGAGTTGGTAGAGATTGCACGGCGGCGGTTTCCGACGCCTCGAGACACCGACGCTCACATAACGCACATAGGGTGCCAATCGCGCTGGAATTCTGGCCGAAGATTTCGGATTACCGCGAACGTGCAAAATCGCCAGGAATCGAGACCGCCTAAACCACAGACGGTTCATCAGGAATGTAGACTCGAACGATTCGCAGTCCGGTTGGTCGAAAACGACCCACCGGAATAGGAGCAACGTCCCTTTGCGGTCGCTGACACCAGTTTACGAAACCCGGCTTGCGGGGGCCTTTGACAAGCAGACCGGCTGCCTCGAACCTCTCTGGAACAGATTCGGCCGTAGCAACAGCCGAATCAACCTTCCAATTGCTTAGCTCCGTGCGTGCTGCGACGGCGTTGGCACCAATGGTTCATCCGTGGTCATGACCAGCGGCGCGATGTCGGCATCCCGCCGCGTCGAAGCATTAGCCGTTTCCAGGTATTTCGCTGCACCAGGTCGGATCGGTTCGGACACAGCGTTCGTTCGACGCATAGACTTTGCTAACCGTCGGGCAAATTTGAAACCACGCATCAGCCAGTTGGAATACGGGCCGCCAATCGCGACATAACAACGACTCGATCGATAGGACCGTGTAATCCACTTCGCCTTCGCTTCACACAACACTCCTAACGTGTCGAGCATCTCGGCGGCTGGATCCTGATGATACTGCTCTAGCTGGATACAACGCAAAACACGTCCCGGAGAAAAGCGATCGAAGGCGGGATCGAAACTGATTTTGTGCGAGAAACAGGTCGCCTTGGAGTAATGGCAATACTCAAACGCGATGATCTGGTCGTCCAATTTCAGCAACCACAGATCGAGCATCCCACCGTCACGCATTATCCGTGCTTCTTGGTGGTAGTATTCGGCCAACCCCGGGCTCTTTAAGATCGAGGTGCCGTTGTCACCCTTCCACCCCTTATCTTCGATCACGTAACAGGCTTCCAGCACTTGATGCAGTTCGTCATCGGACGGTTCTCGTAGCCGCTGGACCTCCACCGTCCCTTGGGCCTCCAGCTTTTTACGGCATCGTTTGATCGCACTGCGGTGGTTTCGAGACCAACTGCGTGTGTAAGCGTCCCAATCATGCAGGATGTCAACAATTCCCACATCATGTCCGTCACTCTGATGTGATTCCCTGCCGGATCGCTCGAACGAATCGATCATGCGTTGCCACCGCGGGCTGTCGATCTGGACGCCCTCAAATGCTGCGAGGCATCCGGGTAGCCGCGTGACATGGTCCACGATCAATTTTGTGGCGGCATCGACATCACATTTGGGATCGATCAACAAATCGCCGGCACCGACCGTGCAGTTTGTCGGTAATCGATAGACCGTTACGAAACGGACGCTGGTGTCTTTGACTAGGGGCAACGCAGCCACAAACCGTTGGTCGTCGTGAACGACCAAGGCTTGGAACTCATTCTCACCCGCAAACGTTTGGCACCACAGTTCGATGCCATTGGCCCGATTTGACGGTAGCCGCACGCCACTTCGTCGCCACAAGTCGTCCCATGCATCAGCGCGGACGGACAGTTCGTTCAGGTCTAACGTGGTCAGGTGGAGCATGATCGGTTCGGCACGAGGTTTTTACGCGGACTATTAGCGAAAACCTAGCCTACGAAGACGCATGGTTCCCCGCCGACGGTCATGTTGTAACGACTGTATCGATCATTTCCTCAATATTCATCCCGCTTTTCGATCCGCATCCGACCCACGCGTTACGGGAGTCCCGAATCGACGTGCTGTGGCAGCTTTACACCCAGATATCCGAAGTACTGTCGCCACCGGGAAAACGGATTTCGTGAGCTCGTGCCGGCCCCCAGGGCTCGCCACCAAAGTCGACTTGAAATGGGGCGTGCAACGACATCCCACCGTTGTCCGTATCACAGTCGATCTGTAGCAGCCACGATCCCTGTTGCGCCATCTTGGGATAAAACTGATTGTCCCAAACACTGTATAGAGAACTGGTGACGTACAGTCGCTTCCCATCCAGGCTCAACTGCAACATTTGCGGCCCGCCCCCTTCGATACTCCCTTTGGCCGGCTCGTGTCCGATCACGCCTCCCAACCAAATTTGGCCCACCAGTTTTGGATTTGCCGGATCGCTCACATCGTATTGACGAATGTCACCGTGCAACCAATTCGAAAAGTACAAATAGCGATCATCTAACGACAGTACTAAATCGGTAATTAGGCCTGGCACAGGAAACGGCCACCCTTGGGTTTCGACCGGATCAACCTGAATCACATTCTCCGTAACCCACTCGTCTTCCGGTCGGTTCCAGTGAAAGATCGCGCTGCTGAGCGCCGCCCCGACAAAACCGTGAGTGCTGTCGGGGTCATGGTGGAATCGAACTTCCAACGGAATCAAACCACCCTTGCCCAAGTCAACCGATTGTTCGATGCGTCGCTCGGACCAGTCCCAAAAGTGAAGATGCCGACCGTATTTGCCCGCTTGGACATGCTCCAATTTGAACCCTTGTTTAACCGTGTTCGGGGCCGCCCATTCGCTGCTGACCATCACATTGTGGCGCGGTTGGTACCAAAAGTCGTAATTGTAGTTCATCGCGTCGAGTGATTTTTCCCAGCGTCCCGCGATATTGAACTCCGCGTCGATCTCCAAAAAACCGCCCGGTGCGTTGCCGTCGGCGTCACCGAGCATGGAAATCATAATCATCCCATCGGCACGGCAGTGAACCGTGTGCGGCGTCGACAAGTTCGCCTTCTTTGCGATTGCATCACCGGAGATCGTCTTATGAAGTTTCAAGTCGGTTGGGTCGACTGCGTCAATGATGTAGATATTGCCCGACGCCAATCCCGGCACAATCAAAAAGCGACGGTGCGCGTCACCGTGGCAACTGCTGCAGGCGTTCCAGCCGTAGTGATGAAGCTCGTCACCGGCGCTGGGCATGCGAAATCGCGAAACAACCGTGCCGTAGGTTTTGGAATCGGGATCCACATCCACTGTCGCCATATAATCGGGATGTTTCGATGGAGTCCCCACCAAAATAACAGGCACGAACGCGTACTTTTCACGCGGCGATTTCATCGCATCGTCAATCGTCGCGTAAGTCGGTAAGCACTGCTCGTGATCATGATCATGCTCCTGCTCGGCAGCTAACAGCGGATCAATCGAGGTGCTCGCGATAGCACCGGCAGCAGCAATGCTGCCCAAAAAGTCGCGACGTTTCATCGTGATGCCTCTCTGAACGGGGCCTTTTAAAGTACATGGTCCATTGTATGCCATTGCGACAGCCACTCGATCCGCCGGTCGGTTGCGCAGTCGGATTCCGACCAACGCCAAATCCCAACCGACAAACGTCCAATGCCATCACTCCTGCGAGTTTGAAGGAGAAAAGCGACCCACCGATCACAGCCATCGCGATCAGGCGGCATGAACTGGCATCGTTTTTGCATCAACGTGCTCGGGATACTCTTAGCCAGTCGCTTCAAATCTCGCCGCCTCGCAGAAGGCACCCCATCGGGCAGATTTGTATTGTGACCGTTGTGGCATTAGGTATCGCCATTGACCAACCAATTACCCCGTCTGCCACTGCGTTCCCCTCGTAATACAGTCCACCATGAATTATTCCGACACTGCGGGCGACACGGCACCTGCCCATGACATCGCGTCCGAAACACTCTGCCGTTGGATGGATTGTGTCGTCGACCGGGCATGGCAAGGAGTGGCCGAAGGACAAAGTCCGTTTGCCGCCGCGATCTATGGACCCGACGGTACTCAGCTATCCTTAGAGAACAACATCGTCAAGGCATCCGGGCAGCCATCACGACACGCCGAAGTTTGCGCGATTGATTCGGCATGTCAACAACTCGGTCAATGCAAATTAGACGATTGCTGGCTACTCGCGACCGGCGAACCCTGCCCCATGTGTGCGGCCACCGCGGCGATGGCAGACATCCATCGAATCGTCTTTGGTGCCTCCGCTGATGTCATTTCGCAAGCAGGTTACGCGACGCTGGAATTGGACTGCGAGAAGTTCTACGAGCTTACCGATCATCAACCATTGTTGATCGGCGGCGTTCAACAAACGCGGTGTGAAGAATTACTTTTGAAAAATCCTAAGCGATGACGCGTGAGAAAAACGTTTGCTTTTGTTATATGGAAATCGATTTGCTAGGGTCCCGATTCACCGCTGATGCTTGGCTCGGCTTTTCAATTTAATCAAACGCCGTTCTTGGAACCCGCGAGAACAAGATGACCGACTCCATCGACGAGTCTGCCGATTTCCGATCATCCAGTTGGCTGACCCATCAATGGGTTGCCGCAGGCATCGTATCGTCGGCATCGCGGTTCATTCCCATCCCGTTTGTCGATGACATTGTGCGTGGCCAATGTCACCGGTTCGTGGTCGCGCGGACCCTGGCGCACCACAATCGGGAGGACCTGTTGGCCAACCTAAAGCCGTATTACAGCCCTGCGGGCGGTTGTCTTTCGGGCTGCCTGGGAACAATCGCTCGAGCGCCGTTGAAACTACTCTTTTTTCCGATTCGAAAAGTGATTGCGATCGTGACATCGGTCCGTGGTGTTCCGCTCGAAATCACGCGGACCGTGTTGCTTGGCAGAACTCTTGAACGCAGCCTGCGCGAACCAAATTGGGACCTGACGTCCGAGCATGCCGAACGGATGCGGCATGCCTTTGACACCGCGTTTCATCGCATGGATTTTCGTGTCGCCCGAGCTGCAATGTCCGATGCTTTATCGAGCGCCAGTGGCTGGAAAACAGCAGCGATAGCGAGCGCTAAGCGTATCGTTGATCGCCCCGATGAGATCCCTAGCGAAATGGTGGTCGAATCGGCAGTCGATGACAGCGCAAAAAATATCGAAGCTGTTTTGGAACGGCCTGAATTCCTCGCGCTCTTTGACGAATTCGACCGCCGATTCGACGAGCACTTCGATTGATTTCGGCCTCATTTGATTTCCGTGATCGAATCGCCCTGAAAGAGTAGCCCTCTGCCCTCGGCAGATTTTGGCAATCGACACGAGCACCCCGAGACGTTTGTACACCCGAATTCGGTATCATCGGCCAAGCAATCCGGGCGGCACCATGGGAACACCGCACCCAGGTGGCACCCCGGAAAACTGCAAAACCCGGCGTCGGTTTTTCGTTTTCGAGGTCCTTCGTATCAAGGGGAGTTGGTTTTGATTCGTTTCCAGGTCCCGCGAGAGCTATCAGCATCTTGGCCTGTCGCCCCTGCCGCGGGGCGGTTTCTAGCG
>JABDKS010000395.1 GCA_013002105.1 Pirellulaceae bacterium
GGCCAGGACCTGTCCTGGCGCAGCGGTGCCAGGACAGGTCCTGGCCTACGATTGATCCCACGTATTAAGTAAAAATGCTCCAGACGCAATGCGGTCAGCGGTGGCGTTGGAAGTCAAAACGTCCGTGGGTCGACGTGACACGGGTCGACCGATATGACTAGTCATTCATGGCGACACCTCGATGATTCGAGACCAAGCGTCACGCCAATCACCGACATCGCCGACCAATCGATGCCCCCCATCACCCAATGACAACTCCCGCCACTTCCTTGATCGAGCACCACAGCGGTTTGCGTTGGCGCATCGGTGTGTGGTGGATGATTCTTCACACCGCTCTGGCCGAACGGCTTGTCTATCGAGGTGATTTTGCGCTGGGCACGCTGATGCGATTTCTGCCGATCATCACGCAGATTTTTTTGTGGTCGGCCGTGTTCAGCGCGATCCCGGTGGCCAAAGGGGCCGATGAAGTGTCGATCGGCGGATTCCGATTCCACGACATCGTTGCCTACTATCTGCTGACAATGATCGCGCGGGCGTTTTCCAGCATGCCGGGACTCGCATCGGGCATTGCCACTCAGATCCGCGACGGTGAAATCAAACGGTATTTGATTCAACCGATTGACCTGATTGGTTTCCTGCTGCTGACTCGGATCGCACACAAAATCGCTTACTACACCGTCGCCATTGCACCCTTTGCGTTGGTTTTCTTCCTGTGTCGGGACTACTTTATCGACGGCTGGCCGTCGTGGCCGGTGCTGTTGGGTTTCATCGCGTCGCTGATCATGGGTTTTTTGATTGGATTTTTTCTCGAAGCCGCGATCGGGATGATTGGTTTTTGGTTTTTGGAAGTCACTTCGCTGCTGTTCATCTATATGTTGTTCAGCTTTTTTCTGTCCGGGCATATGTTCCCGCTCACGTTGTTGCCCGACACGATTGAACCCTTCGTGAACTTCCTGCCTCTGAAATATCTCGCCTATTTTCCCGCCGCAGTCTTTCTTGGCAAAGTGCCGCCGGAAGATCTACCGATGGAGTTGGCGATAGAAGCGGCTTGGTTGGTGTTTTTCATTCTGCTCTGTCGCATGGCCTATGCAAAAGGCGTCACGCGTTACAGCGGTTACGGCGGCTAGCCGCACACCGCTCAGGTCCATGACAGCTGACAGGCCTGCTGCAACATCGCGACACCCGATCGAATGACTCGCTCGCGCCATCGCGGACTCGCCGGGCAAAAACATTCGACCAATTCTCGTTTGGCGCGCCGGTACGCATCATCGCCGCTCTGACAGTAGAAGTGTGCCCGGTTTTCTGCTCGCAGCGCCGCCAGCACCCGAATCACACCGTGCGTCCCAAATTCGGCCAGTGCGTAGCGGTAGTCGCGATCGCTGAAATGTTGGCACAACCAGCCACCCAATGAACCCTTGGAATCGTACGCGGTCGGACGATCGTCCGAGGTAACCTCGACAACATCGTGGCCAAAGTGCGACTCAAACCACTCCGCCTGCACGCTCCGCTCCAACAACAACTTGCCTTCGCCCGACCGACCGAGTCCCGTGTGCAAATCCAAGTGAACTGCATTGCTCGCATCGCCAACCCAAGCATCAATGTTGTCTTGAATAATCTTGGTCGACTCTGACGCATACTGTCCGCCGAAAAACAATCCCCGGGGAAACTCGTACTGCCCACCAGCGATCGCTTGCTTGACCGATTGCAGTCCGTTTCGAGCAATTGTTGCAATCGCTTTGGCGCGAAATGGCTCCCAATGACTTGGTGGCGATTGGGGGTTCAACAAACCATTAAACTGCTTGTACGCCGCCGGCGCCCCTCGGTAATCATCGTCGTTGATATGGAAGTTACGATTCAGATCGACATTCTCCTCGTTCCAACGCCGCAAGTTCGCGAACCCGAATGGATTGATCGCATGTAACAGCACGATGCGACTACCGTTGGCGTTCAGGTCATCGGCCAACTGCTGCATCCAAGCCAATTGGACGGCGCTGCCAAAAAAACCTTCAACTCCGTGTAATCCAGATGAGAACACGCTTGCGTGGGGAGCCGTCGCATCGCCCAAAACCGCAACATCGATCGTCAAATCACGATCGCACGGCACGGGGTATTGCAGCAACTCTGCATGCATCCGCTGCGCCGCGTTGCGAAATCGATCGCGTGCCTCGAAATAGTCTTGCGAAAAATAAGCCGCTGGATCCATCGTCCGCTTCCCGTCCGCGTGCGTCACTTGCGTGCCTGCAACACCGTCCACAACAAATATCGCCAAGGGCAATCGACCACGGCAAACCCTGATTCGCTCAACCACTTCATCTGATCGCTCATCGTGTCGTGGTGATCGTGATCGCGTTGGTGTTGCATCCACATCTCCCATTCTTGCTCACTCGAACCGGCACCCAGCGAAATCGATTTCCAATGGTCGATGTGACGTTGGTACAGATCGGGTGTTTCGCCCGCATGCTGATCGGCATACGCAAACACTCCACCTGGTTTCAGCCAGCGATAGATTTCGGCAAACAACGCTTGCTTTTCCCGGCCGGTCAAATGGTGCAACGAAATACTGGAAGCAACGAGACCGAACGATTCGTCTTGGTAGGACAGGTCGCGAAAATCACGTTGGTCGTGCCGAAATCGTTCGTGCGTTCCCAATCGGTCACGGCAATCCTGCAATGACTCAGCCGACAAATCGACCAGGCAAATATCTGATTCCGCAAACCGGTCGGCCAATAACGCCGATAGGTTCCCCGTTCCAGCGCCCAGTTCCAAGATCGACTGGGGCTCGAGATCCGGCGGCAAGTATTCCAGCAATGCCCAGAACATTTCACGGTAACGGGGAAAGCAGCGTTCGATCACCGCCGTGTAATCTTCGCTCAGCGAATCAAAGAACCGTCCCACACTGCCGTCAGCACTCCGTACTACGTCAGGGTCAGATAATTCAGCATCATCGTCAGTCATCGCTGCGCAAACCCTATTGAGACGGATCGTTTTGAGTCGCCAACCATTGTGCCAACTCTTTCAGTTCACGCGGATCCATGGACATCACCAGCTCGCGTCGGTGGACACTGTGAACTGCCAGAATCTGATCGCTGCGAAAGATGATTTCATCGCCCGATCGGATGGAGTGCAATCTGGATTCGACCA
Organism: Pirellulaceae bacterium; assembly: GCA_013002105.1. Next base: position 3,142 of record JABDKS010000395.1, read on the forward strand.
ACGGATTGTCGACGCGACCGCAATACAGATCTCCATCACGCGAATTAATTTGCACCCAAAAATCTTCGCCCCATCCTCGCGCCGGGACGTCTTGCGGCGGTAGCGGCAGCAACGTGGCGGGGTGCTCGTGCCTCAGAATCGGTTTAGACATCTGCCCGTCGCAAGATGGGCAAGTGCAACCCGCGGCCGCGTCGGGATGCATCGAAAACCGCGGTGAATCAATCCGCAGTTCAACGAAATGCCCGACCGACAAATGCCGTTTCAAAACCGGATGCGGAATTTGAAACTGCGCACCATATTCGCGCTGCATCGCGACGCCGTCGATCAAAACATAAGCATTATCAAACGATTGCGATTCGAATTTTTGTTGCATTGGATTCATGATTCTTCGTCACGATAAAAAACCGCCAGCCAAACGGTCGGCTCGTCTGCCGATGTCCAATCGACACGGTGCTTGCGGTGCGGGGTGATGTTGATCCAATCCCCCGGCAACAATTTGACTGCCTCCGCCTGATCCTCGAACTCAAGTCGTGCTGCGCCTTTGAGCACTACCACCCATTCGGCCTCCTCCTGATCGTACCAATCGTGTGGCCCGGTCGCGTGCCCCGTGGAGACAATTCTCTCGATACGCACGTGGGACCCCTGCAGGAGTGTATGCGTCAGTTCGTCTGGCAGTGATTCGGGGAGATTGGCAAAGAGGTTTGGCACGATATCGGCTCGGATTATTTGACAGGGGAACGCGAATCGATGGTGGATCGCAATATCACCCTAACCGGACCGATCAGAGCTTTTATACTGTCAACCATGAGATTTCGATTTGTCAATTTGATCCTAGCGGCCAGTTTGGGTGTCCATATCCTCGCATTGGCAGCGATGCCCCACGGCGCGGTGGCCGATGATGATTCCGAACGTTCCTTGGAGTTGTTCGAAAAACACGTCCGTCCATTGCTGCTGGATCAATGCATTCGTTGCCACGGGCCTGAGAAGCAACAGGGTGGTCTGCGACTCGATTCAGCAAAATGGTTGCGAAAGGGTGGCGACTCCGGACCGATCCTGTCACCGGGTGATCCAGACGAAAGTCTTTTGATCCGGGCCGTTCGCTACAAGGATCCGGCGCTGGAGATGCCACCACGCGGTCGACTACCCGACACGACCATCGCTGCGCTGGAAGACTGGGTCGCGCTGGGCGGGGTGGACCCGCGTGTCGCAGATGATCCCGCCGCGTCGACCAAAGACAACGCGCCTACTATCCAAGCAGGCAAGCAGTTCTGGTCGTTTCAGCCGATCCAGGATCCACCGTTGCCTCCAGTGCATCGATCTGATTGGCCAGTCACATCCATCGATCATTTTATATTGGCACGCATGGAGCAGGCCGGTTTACACCCCGCTCGACCGGCAGATCGCCCTACATTGATCCGCCGCGTTTACTACGACCTGATCGGACTGCCGCCAACACCGGCCCAGGTGACACAATTCGCCAACGATGATTCACCCACCGCGTACGCGGACTTGATTGATCGTTTACTCGATTCACCCGAGTTCGGTCAGCGTTGGGGACGGCATTGGTTGGATGTCGTTCGATTTGCCCAGTCCAGCGGCGGCGGACGAACGCTGTTGTTTCCCAACGCGTGGCGATATCGCGACTACGTGATCGATTCGTTTAACAACGACTTGCCCTACGACCAATTTGTTCGTGAGCAAATTGCCGGCGACTTACTCGAGCACACTCACTGGCAAGACAAACGTCGTAAGCTAACTGCCACGGCTTACCTGCTATTGGGACCAACCAATTATGAACTCCAAGACAAAGACATCTTGGAAATGGACGTTGTCGACGAACAAATCGACACGATTGGCAAATCGATGCTGGGCATGACGATCGGCTGTGCGCGTTGCCACGATCACAAATTCGATCCGATCCCGACCGAAGACTACTATGCGTTGGCCGGCATTTTAAAAAGCACCAAGGCGATGATTCATTCCAATGTTTCGACTTGGAACAAGGTGACGTTGCCTGTGTCCCCGGACGAAGAATCCTTGCTGCAGGAACACGAACAATCTCTGGTGGTCCTCCGCAACCAAATCAAGGTGGCCAAGTCAGCATTGAAAAAACTCGGCGGCCGACCCAAGAACACGCGAAACAATTCCGAATTTCGTGACATCGATTCGCAAACGATCGATGGTATCGTCGTCGACGACGTCGATGCAGAACTGATCGGCCAATGGACGCCTTCGACATCGGCGCCACGATACGTCGACGGCAAATACATCCACGATGGAACCGCAGACAAAGGCAAAAAACAGGCGATCTTTCGTCCGCAAATTCCCGAAGCAGGCAACTACGAAATCTGGATCGGCTATTCACCCTTCGGTAATCGCTCGACACGCGTTCCCGTGCACATCCATCATGCAACAGGCGAATCCGTCGTCCTAATTAATCAGAAACAGAAACCCGAAATCGACGACGCCTTCACGTCGGTCGGTGTGTTCGCACTCGATCCAGAACGCGATGTCCGCATCGTGATTTCCAACGAAGGAACCGAAGATGGTGTCGTGATCGCCGACTCGGTCGTGGTGATTTCGTCCGACATTGCGGCGCTACCGACACCCGATCAAGTGGACATCCCCGCCAACATCGCATTGATTGTTCCCGATCCGAGGACGCTGGACGGGATCGTTGTCGATGACACACAGGCGACACTTGCCGGTGATTGGAAACACTCGGTCCACACGCCACCATTTGTCGGAGCGAGCTACCTCCACGACGAAAAATTGGGCAAAGGCGAAAAGTCGGCAACGTTCACTCCCGACCTGCCGTCGTCGGGCGTCTATGAAGTCCGAGTATCGCATAACACCAACGTCCGCCGTGCCAATGATGTACCCATCACCATTCGCCACGCCGATGGTGAGACGATCGTGCGGATCAATCAGGGCGAAGAAGCTCCGATCGAAAAGTTGTTTCGGTCGCTTGGTGAATTTCGATTCGAAGCAGGGCAGGGCGGGGCGGTCACGATCGGTACCGATGGAACCGAAGGAAAATACGTGATCGTTGACGCCGTCCAGTTTTTGCCTGTCGAAGACATCGCGACGGAAAAACGCCGACGCGAAGAACTCGCCCAACGCATCGCTACCCTTGAATCGGAACTTGCCCAAGCCGAAAAACGCGGCCCGCAGCGGCCGATCGCGATGGTCACCGCCGATGACGACGATGCCGGTGACATCCACGTGGCGATTCGTGGCGTGGTCCACAACCCAGGCCCGCTGGTCAAACGCGGTGTGCTGCAGGTCGCTGCGACAGACCCGCGACCCGAGATCCCCGCTGGCGAAAGTGGCCGGCGAGAATTGGCGCAGTGGATCGCCGATGCCGACAACCCACTGACGGCGCGCGTGATGACCAACCGCATTTGGTATTGGCTGGTCGGTCGAGGCATTGTGACATCGGTCGACAATTTTGGCAGCACAGGATCCGCCCCGACTCATCCCGAACTGCTGGACCACCTGGCGACACAGTTCGTGCAAGATGGCTGGTCCGTCAAAAAACTGATCCGTCGAATCTTGCTGTCGAGCGTCTATCAATCCAGTAGCGCCCATGATCCGGAGCAAGCCGTGATTGATCCGGAAAACAAGCTGCTTTGGCGAATGAATCGTAAACGGCTTCGCGCCGAAGACATCCGCGACACGCTGCTATTTGTCAGTGGGTCACTGGACGAAACATTCGGCGGTCCCAACGTGTCCGAGGGAACGAAATCCGAATACGGCTACCGGTTCACTAGCTCGCGGCGAAGCGTTTATGTGCCGGTGTTCCGCAACACGCTGCCGGAGGTATTTGAAGTCTTTGATTTTGCCGATCCCAATATCCAGCGAGGTAGTCGCACCAGCAGCACGATCGCATCGCAGGCCCTGTTATTGATGAATCACCCGTTCGTGATCGACCAGTGCGAAAAGGCAGCTGAACAACTCCTGCAAATCGACCCCTTCTCCACATCCTCAGCAATCGAGCAAGCCTACCTGCAAGTCATCGGTCGATCCCCCACGGTTGAAGAAATCGAAATTGTCGCCCCCTTCCTGGACGAGGTCAGTGATCCAACCGAGAAAGTGTCCCGCTGGGCACTCATATTTCAAACACTCTTTGAGTGCGTCGACTTTCGGTATCTAAACTAAAACGTAGTCCAGGACCTGTCCTGGCGTGAGCAAACTTGCCAGGACAGGTCCTGGCCTACGACTGTAAAATGAATCACCGCGAAACCTGATCCCCTCTCCCTCCTGATTCCGCCAACTGTTCATGTCTCCGTTTCTGCCCTCCCGACGACAAACGCTCAAGTCAATGGCTTGTGGCTTTGGGTATTTGTCGGCCGCCGCGCTGGCCAATCGGGAAGCGATGGCTGATCGTAATGGCCTGGCCCCATCGCACAATCCGGTCGCACCTAAGCAGCCGCATTTTGCTCCGCGGGCCAAACGCGTGATCTTTGTCTTCATGCAGGGTGGTCCCAGTCAAGTCGACACGTTCGATTACAAACCGCTGCTTGCGAAACATGACGGGCAAGAGCGAGAGTTTGACGATGCCCGGGTGTTGGCAAAAACCAAGACCATTACCAAGCATCGTGTCTTTGAGTCGCCTTGGAAATTCAAACAACACGGACAGTGCGGCCAGCACGTCAGCGAATTGTTTCCGCATATCGCCCGCCACGTCGACGACCTTTGTTTCTTGAAAGGGATGCACACCGACGGTGTTGCCCACGGACCGTCGACGCTATTCCTGCACACCGGTTCGATCAACCTGGTGCGCCCGTCGGTCGGCTCTTGGATGCTATACGGACTGGGCAGCGAGAACGAAAATTTGCCCGGCTTTGTAACCATCCAGCCATCGATGGGTAATGGCGGGCCACGCAATTTCAGCAATGCGTTTTTGCCGGCCAGTTACCAGGGCACAGCGGTCGGCCGCGCCGGAGTCGCTGCCACCGAAGCCAAAATTCGCAACTTGGCGAATGACCAAACGCCGCCGCGCATCCAACGAGAACAGTTCGATCTGTTGCGACGACTCAATCAGGCACAAATGAAATCGAGACCCGGCGATGCGGAACTCGAAGCGGTCGTCAATTCCTACGAACTGGCTTGGCGGATGCAAAAGCACGCTCCGGACATTTTGGATTTGGCCGACGAACCGGAGCATATCACCGCGATGTACGGGATCGGCAAAGAAGGGACCGACGATTTCGGGCGGCAATGTTTGATGGCGCGGCGACTGGCCGAAGCGGGAGTGCGATACATTCAAGTCAATTACGCCGACAACACCAACAACCCCCGCTGGGACCAGCACAGCAATCTGGAACGCCATGCCGAACATGCGTTCAACACGGATCAACCCGTCGCTGGGTTGCTGGCCGATTTGAAACAGCGTGGATTACTCGATGACACGCTGGTCTGGTGGGGCGGTGAATTTGGTCGGACACCGTATGCGCAATCCAATGGGACCGGTCGCGATCACAACCCGTATGGGTTCACCAGTTTCTTGGCTGGCGGCGGAGTCAAAGCAGGATTCAGTTACGGTCAGACCGACGACTTTGGCCATCACGCCATCGCGGGCAAAGTCCACATGCACGATTGGCACGCCACGCTGATGCATTTGATGGGAATCGACCACGAGCGACTGACGTTCATGCACAACGGTCGACCGTTCCGATTAACCGACGTGCATGGCGAAGTCGTCCACGACATACTGGCCTGATTGCCGCGAGCGATCCGCAGCCAATCAAAAGTCCGTATCTGGCTCTTTCAGATTCAGTTCTTGGATCCACGTGTTGCGATACCGCACATCGTGGCCTTCGCATTGCAGTTTCAATCCCTGCGGTGTGTCGGTGATTCCAAACCCCTTGTCATTGCCGCCATCGACACCGGAATTGGGTCCACCCCAAACCTTGTTGATCGTTTGGTTCGTGTGAACTTTCTTGCCGTTAAAGTACATCGTTAGCATCGGCTTTTCGACTTGTTTGCCGTCAGCGAAGCGTGCTGCGCGAAAAACGATGTCGTAAGCGTTCCACTTTTCGGTTCCATTGTAAGCGTGGTAGGGCGACTCGGTTTCGTTGATGACCGCGCCCATTCCGTGTTTGGTCTTGTCTCCATCGAGCACTTGAATCTCGAATCGGTTTTGCAAATAGACGCCGCTATTGCCGCCCGGTTTCATGATCAAGAACTCGATGTGCAATCGAAAATCACGATACGGTTTTTTCGTCACGATATCGGCCGCGCCGTATTTGCCACCATCGGCGGCACGGTCGTCGGTCATCAAACAGTTGCCGCCATCGACCGGGTCCTCGACGATTTTCCATTTGATCGGCAGCGACGAACCGAACCGCGGACCTTCCCAATAAGTCCACTTTTGGTCCAGCATCTCGCGTGTGCCGTCGATGATCGTTTCGGCGCCCGCGATCGGTTTGGCACCGACACCGATGTGGGTCGCGTCAATCGCGTTCGTTGCATCCTGGGCGACAACCGTGGTGGCGATCAGCGTCAGGCAAAGGAAGGCGGTAGTAGTGAATGTTGTCAGAGCGATTGTTGTTTTCATGGTGCAAGGTATAGGCCGGTATGAACCGCCCTGCAAGTTTTGTGGCCACCGGCGCCGCCGACCGATGGCGGTCGTCATGTTGACACCGACGTGTGTTCAAACTGACGCTGCCCGTGTGACAACACCACGACGGTGGCATATTGGCTAAATCGTTTCCAACGCAACAGTTGTGATCGATTGCATGTCACATCCGCGTCAACGGTACGCTGAGTGCAGTGGGAGTCCACCGTTGTCCAACCCCACCACACTGAACCGCTACGAACGGAACCAAACCGATGAACAAAACGACAGTAGCCCTCCTGTTTGGATTCACCTGCATTTGGTTCGTCGGCGACGCGCAGGGGCAACGCGTCGACAATCGGGCTCTGCACGCTGCGGCGACCGAGTTCCGCAACGCCGTTCTGATCTTCGAGCGCGACGTGGTGCGAGTGCGTGGGGTTTTGCGAAATGACGAACGGATCGTTGACAAGTTTGAGGAGGCGACCAAACGCGTTGCCATCGCTGCGAAGAATCCGCGTTTAATGAAGCGGCTGACGACCGAGTATCGCAAGATGTTGCCGCTGCAGGCTCAAGCCGAACGAGCCATCTTCGGCAAGTACACGCCGCATCACGGTCTGATCCAATCGTGGGATGCCGTCCTCTATTTTCAAAGCGTCTTTGAACAGGAGTTCGCATTCCATTCGGAGTACCCGCTGCACGGCAATCGTGTGCAATTGCGGGCCCCATCCCAGCGACCGACGACAACCTCTGTCACCGTACCCCCACCGGTAGGCTCATTCAACGCCAACTCGCGATCCGTGGGTGTTACTGTGCGACGATAACGCCCTGTCTGCGGATTAAAGTTGGCTTGCGGCTTGAACTCGGCTTGCGGGTCGAGCTCGGCTTATCGTTTGAACTTGGTTGCGGGTTGAAAAGTGACCGCATTTTCAGGGTGCGACAATCGGTACCGTTTGCTCTGCGGATGTTTTCACGGTTGAATGGGGGTAATTGTCTATCCCTGTTTTCTTTGCCCGGAATTGATGCGTTTATCGCTGGTTTGGTTGATCGTTGTCGCGCTACTTGGTTGTGATGCTCCGGTGGAGCACTTCGAGCCAAACGAAGTCTACGCGCTGACGCTGGCGAAAACTCGGGATGTGGAAACAATCAGCGCCACTGACGACGTGGCGCGAGTCGTCGAGTCGTTGTTTGGTACACCGGAGCACCCAAAATGGCCCGCCGAGTGGATCGACGATTCGACAGCTAAATCGCTTATTCAAGTTGAACACATTGAACAAGCCGCCGGGCCCGTTTATAGCGACCGAGACGGCACCAATTTTGGCCTCTACAACAAACACTGCGTAACCTGTCATGCGGTCAACGGATCGGGTGCCGGTCCGGCATCGGTGTTCCAAAATCCTTACCCTCGCGATTTTCGAGCCGGGATTTTTAAGTGGAAATCGACCGAGCGAAATGCGAAGCCGACACGCGATGACTTGGCAGGGCTGCTACATCGCGGCGTACCCGGAACAGGCATGCCCTCGTTCGCGTTGATTCAAGAGACCGATGCGAATGCACTGATCGACTATTTGATCTATTTGTCCGTGCGAGGTGAAACCGAACGCAAACTGCTGGCCCTGGCAGTCGATGAACTGGGCTACGATGACGCGGCAGGCCCACCAGAGGAACAATTCGACATCGCGGAGCCAACAGCCGATAATCCCATTCACCATGCGGTCAACTCGGTACTACAAAGCTGGCTGGACGCGGAAACTCGCGTCGTTGCCGTTCCCGAGCCAATCGATCGCAATCGGTCATCCATTGATCGAGGACGTGATCTTTTCCACGGTCAAATAGCCAATTGTGCCGGTTGTCATGGCCCCGGCGGCAACGGTTCGGTACCGACACTCGACTACGACGACTGGTCCAAAGAGTATTCCAGCCGAATTGGACTGACGCCAAGTGATCGCGATGCGATGAAACCATTTCGAGATGCGGGCGCGTTGTTGCCTCGACAGATTCGACCACGCAAGTTGGACGAAGGCGTCTTTCGCGGCGGCGGTCAAGGTGCAACCCTGTATCGTCAGATCAGCCAGGGAATTGCCGGCACGCCGATGCCCGGCGTCAAAATCACGGATGCCCCGTCGCCGACAGGTTTGACTGCGGACCAAGTCTGGGACTTGGTTCACTATGTTGAATCCCTTGGCAACCATGACTGATCAGCCCCGTTTATTTCGTCCACCGAATCAAACATTGACCCAAAGCGTCCCAAATATGAGCGAAGACAACTATCGCACTATCTGTTCGATCATCGGACTCGTCGTCGGCTTGGCGATCATGTTCGCGGCCGGTTGGGGAGGGATGATTCCAGGTGCGATTTTTGGCGCCGGTGGTGCAGTCACGGGCGGAATCATCGGCGAAAAACTATATCGACGAAAACAAAAGTGATCTGCCCTCCGATGGATTGCCCATCAGCATTCCGAAGGATTGCCAACTTACGACTACGCGTGAAGGTATGACCCTGTTGACTGCACGCCTCTTGCTATGACCCTTGCCCCAACCAACTGCGAATCCTATCCACCACGAATCGTCCATCGACTCGTGGTGCTGGCGGTTTGTCTGATCTGGCCGTTGATTTGGGTGGGCGGGCTGGTCACAACCTATGACGCCGGAATGGCCGTTCCCGATTGGCCCAACACGTACGGCTACAACTTGTTTTTGTATCCCTACAAGACTTGGCTCTCCGGTCCGTTCGATTTGTTTATTGAACACGGTCACCGTTTACTTGGCGCCGTGGTCGGTTTCGTGGCGATCGCGCTGACGATTGCTGCCTACAAACGGGAACCACGGCGATGGGTATTTGTCTTTGCCGTCTTGGTTTTATTGGCGGTGATATTCCAAGGCGCACTGGGCGGCGTCCGGGTGGTTCAAGCGAGCCGAACGTTGGCAATGATTCACGGTTGTTTTGGCCCCGCATTCTTTGCCGGTTGTGTGGCTTTGGCGGTCGTGACGAGCCGATTTTGGTGGCAACGCGCCCAGCAACAACAAGCCCAGCAGGATGGCGACCGCCTGAGCCATATCGGCCGCGGCGTGCTGTTTTTGTCGTTCTCTCTGGTCGTGATCAGCTATTTGCAACTGGTTTTGGGGGCTCAACTTCGCCACGTTCAGCCAACGGCTCGACCGAGCGGTTTTGCGTTAATCGTTGTATTTCACGTAGTCACAGCGTTCTTCCTGTGGCTCATGACCGGCATCACTTGGCTGCGAGTGAGGCGGTGCGGCGATTTGACGCTCTCGCGACCGGCTGTTTGCCTGATAGGATTAGTGGCCGTTCAGATCATTTTGGGCGTCGGCACTTGGGTCGTGAACTACGGCTGGCCAACCTTTCTGCAAGGCTGGCCGGGGTCGACTGGATTTTTGATCCGAGCAAAAGGTTTTTGGGATTCGATCATTGTCACCGCCCATGTTGCGACAGGTTCACTGATCTTAGCCGTATCGACGTTGCTGTGGGTTCGCTGCTGGAGACTGCGATTCGTGCAGCGTCACTTGTCCACCGAAATAACGACGTCGGAAAACCAAAGCGATTCGGACACGAAATCGCCAGAAAGCGATCCTGTTCCCGCAACTAACTAATCAACTGAAAATGTCGATAGACGTTTTAATTATCGATCCCATCACCTCGCCACCCGACGCGGCGGAAGTGGACTCGCGCGGTGGTGCAACCTCACCCGCCGATCTCCCCACCGAAAACCCGGAAACTCATTCCAAAAGCGAAACCGGGGCGGGGCAGGGGAGTGCGGCGAATGGGTTGGCCGCACGGGGTGATATCCAGACGCGAACGCTGGCCGATATCACACGCGATTACGTCCAACTGACCAAGCCACGTATTGTCGTGATGATTTTGGTCACGACGATGGCGACGGCAGTGATGGGTGCACAAGGATTGGTCGCACTATCCGATCTGGTGTGGTTGTTGTTGGGAACCGCATTGGTAGCCGGTAGCGCCGGAGCGGCAAATCAAATTTGGGAGCGCGTGATCGATTGCTCGATGGCACGAACCGCGAATCGCCCGTTACCTGATGGCCGACTGGATCTGGTACCGGCGACGCTGTTCACCGCGGCGATCGGACTGGTCGGCAGTGCGTTGCTGGCCCAAGTCTTTGGAATGATACCGGCGCTTGCTGGAATCGCAACTTGGTTGCTGTACGTCTTGGTTTACACTCCCATGAAAACTCGCACTGCGTGGAACACCACCGTCGGTGCGGTCGCGGGCGCATTACCCGTGTTGATTGGATACACCGCGACGGGCGGATCACTGATGGCTTGGACGCCCTGGCTGTTGGTCGGAGTGCTGGTCGCGTGGCAATATCCGCATTTCATGTCGATCGCGTGGATGTATCGTCGCCAATACGACGAAGCCGGTTTTCGGATGACGACGACGGTCGAACCAAGCGGTCGCAGCGCGGGCTGGCAAAGCATTGCCGGATCGATCGCGCTGATCGCGTGCGGCATAACGCTCGCGTGGATTCCAGGCGGGATGATCGCACCGATCCTGGCAACGCTGGGAGTCATTGCGGCATGCTATCCGATGTTGAAAGCTTCGATCCGTTTTGCGGCATCTCCCAACGACGCGATGGCTCGCAAACTACTTCGATCATCGCTACTGGTCCTACCGGCGTTGCTGTTGATTGTTACCCTGCGAGTCTTCTGGTAACCGCATCGCGTACAGTGAGACTTGGGCAGCGAGACTTGGGCAGCGACGGGTGACCAAGACTCAGATTGTCGACGTCGTTGCGCTCCGATTTTCCCACCTCATTCGTATTCGCGATAAAGCTCTCCATGCGTACTGCTATTCATATCGGTTTGATCTTATTGGTCGGTGTGGGCCTGGGTGTCGCCATCCGAGCCGCTAAATCCGACCGTGGTGCCGACGGCCCGGGGCCCAATGACGTCGTCTACAGCAACCAAAACAGCACATGGGATGCGGCCGTACGAGCGATCGAATACCCCGATCCGATTCGGCCTCCGGAAGAGGAAGTTTGGCTTAGTCGGTTCGAGTTAACCGAACGGAGCGTCAAAAAAATCAGCAGCGAAGAACTGCTCGGTCAACCGTACCTGGTCAGTTTCTTCTTCAGTACCTGCCCGAGCATCTGCGTCCAGCAAAATCAAAAGCTAAAAGAATTGCAGGATGAATTCGAGGGCGAAGGAGTTCGATTCGTCGCGATCTCGGTTGATCCAGAGACCGACACGCCCGAAAAGCTTCGTGAATACGCCGCCCGATTTGGCGCCGACGAGAATCAATGGCTCTTCATGACAGGCGATTTAACCTACATTCGACGCATTGGCAGCGAGATTTTCCAACAGCCGGTGGACAAGAAATTTCACACCGAGCGATTTGTTCTGGTCGATCCCGAAGGCAAAATCGAAGGCTTTTACAATTGGCCCGAAGAAGTGCAATTGAAAAAGCTGAAGCAGAAGATCCGCGAGATGATCCAAGCAACCTCTTAGGTTGATGTCGACACGGGTAAAGCGACGTGGACAAAACAACGCGGACTAACAACGTGGACATGCACCGCGGTTGAACCATTGCGGCACACCGACACGCCGGTCGACGACCGGCATCCCCATCAGTGGACGAGCGTCCCGACTTGAAGGCATCACGATATGGTTTGGGACTTTCTCGCAGCCAACTTACCCCACGCCACGGCGGCGCTGAACACCACGGCAATCGTCTTGTTGGCGGCCGCGCTTTGGAAAATCCGTACCGGACGGGTCAAAGCCCATAAAAACTTGATGCTGACGGCACTCGGTGTCAGCGCGTTATTCTTGTTGCTTTATGTTTTTCACAAGCTCGCGTTGTACCAAGCGACCGGCCAGCCAAACAAGAAATTTCCGACCGATCCGGCGATCGCATCCGAATCGGCCCGCTACACCTATTACGCAATCTTGCTGACTCACATTGTGTTGGCGATCGCCGTGCCATTTTTGGCCGTTCGTGCTGTCTTGCTGGCAAAGCGTGGTCGGATCCTCGCTCATAAACGCCTGGTCCGCTACGCCTATCCGATCTGGATGTACGTCTCGGTAACCGGCGTGATGGTCTATCTGATGCTCTATCAAATCTACGTTTGACCCTTTGCACGCAGGCGGCCTCCCGCTGACCACACTCCGGCACGCGGCGTTGCCTGATGATCCGTGAAACACGTCGGCAAATCTTTGTTTCGCCTATAGCGAAATCGACGTCGGATCTGTCTTTCGGAAATTCCGCGACTTTTCCTAAAGTCCGGTCGTTGTAAATCCGAGCGTCTCGTGTCGATGGAGCGACCACGAATTGATCCGGACTCGTTTCTTGCCGTTGTTTGCCCTGATCTTGCTGTCGGCGATGCCGTGCGCGGCCCAACAAGCCGATGCGCCCGCAGCCACACTCGTCGAGCGAACCCCGGTTACGATCCCGAACGACGCGCTGGAATTGGTCGGAGGCGGTCCCCAGCAATGGACCAGCCCGGAAGGCCTGGGCAGCAGTTTGCAAGTGATGCTGATGCTGACCGTCCTGTCGATGGCGCCGGCGATCTTGCTGATGACGACCTGCTACGTCCGCATCATTATCGTGCTCGGGCTGTTAAAACAGGCGATCGGTCTGCAGTCCTTACCACCGACGCAAGTTCTGACCAGCATCGCGATGTTCATGACGCTCTTTGTCATGACGCCGGTCTGGTCTCGTGTGTATGACGACGCGATTGAGCCGTACACGGATCCCAATGTCGAAATGACACTGACCGAAGCATACGAAGCGGGATCGCTACCTATCCGTGAGTTCATGGCCCGTCAAATCGATGTGGCCGGTAACCATGACGATGTGCACCTGTTCTACGACTACATGGACGCGGATGCACCAACCCCCAGTTCGTTTGAAGACGTGCCGCTACAGGTATTGCTGCCGGCATTCATTCTGAGCGAGCTAAAGATTGCTTTCTTGATGGGGTTTCAGATCTATCTGCCTTTCCTCATCGTCGACTTGGTCGTCGCCAGCGTGACGATTTCGATGGGGATGTTGATGCTGCCACCGGGCGTCATTTCACTACCGTTCAAACTCCTGTTATTCGTCCTGGTCGATGGATGGCGGTTGGTGGTGGAAATGCTGTTAAGTAGTTTCGGAACGATCACTTAGAGGTTTATCTGCATTGGACGCTGCATCTGCTGTTGATCTTTGCCGCACCGCGTTGATGGCTGCCGTCGTCATTGCCGCTCCGCTATTGCTCGTCGGCATGGTCGTCGGGTTGGCAGTCGGATTGCTGCAAGCTTTGACGCAAATCCAAGATCAGACCGTTTCGTTTGTTCCCAAATTGGTCGCGATGGCGGTCGCGCTGGTTGCCTGCATGCCGTGGCTGATGTCCCGGATGGTCGAATTCACACGCGGTGTGTTCGAGAACGCAGGAATGCCGTGATCGCAACGCTGCTGCAATTCTCGGGGGATCATTTGGTGTTGGGCCTGCTGGTGCTGACGCGTTTAGCAGCATTGCTGACCGGGATGCCAAGTCTCCGTGCGTCGATACCGCGCCGCATCCAAATCGCGATGGGGCTGACCATTACCGCGATGCTGCTGCCTACGATCGCTGCGAGCCATCCTGGTGGGCTACCCGAACTGAGCCAATTACCCGATCTGGCCATCGCAATCGTCCGCGAAGCGCTGATTGGATTGTTGATCGGCACGACGATTCAGTTGATCATCACCGGAATCCAACTCGGCGGCGAAGTCACCAGTACCAGCGGTTCGATGCAGATGGCGGCGACTGCCGATCCGGAAACCGGGCAAGCGATCCCAAGTTTGGCAAAATTCGTTGGTCTGCTCGTGATCGCCGTCCTGTTAGCTGCCGGCGGCCATCGGATGATTTTGAATGTCTTACTGGAAAGTTTTCACGCCATGCCTCCAGGCCGTGTGACATTCAACGATTCGATGATGAATTTGGTCATGGATCAATTGACCACCGCTATGGCAGCCGGGATTCGCGTCGCGGCTCCCGTCGTTGCGGCCTTGCTGTTAACCAATCTGGTCACCGGTTTAATCAGTCGCACGCTGCCGCAATTGAACGTCTTGGCGATCGGCCTGAGCATCAATGCACTGGCGTTGTTAGTGGTATCGGCCATCACGATCGGTTCAGCTGGCTTGATCTTTCAAGATGAATTAGTCGCCGCCGTCGATCGACTGGGCCAGCTTTGGTAACGAAAGGACGGTGACCAAACATGGCTGAATCGAGTGCGGACAAAAAGCATTCAGCGACCCAGAGACGGCGGCAACGTGCCAGAGAAGCCGGCCAAGTTGCCCGCAGCCAAGATTTATCGTCGGCCGTTCTATTACTCGCCGCCTTGGGAACGCTCTGGTTTTTTGGCGGTCACGCAGCCGAACACCTTGCGGCGGCGCTGGTCGATGGAATTTCCGAAACTCAAATCCAGCCCTTGGCGATCGAAGATGCCAGCCACACGCTAACGCGTTCGACTGGTCGGTTGGCAATCGCGGCACTGCCGGTGCTAATCGCCATGATGATTACCGGTGTGTTGATCAACATCACGCAAACCGGTTTTTTGTTGCTGCCGGCCAAACTGGTGCCCTCACTTCAAAATATCAACCCCGTCACTGGGGCACAGCGAATCGCCTCACTACCGGCGCTGGCTCGGCTCGGTTTTGGATTGGTCAAAGTTGCCGCCGTCGCTACGGTCTCCTATGGGGCCCTTCGTCATTACGGCGACCGAGTCATGAACCTTGCTGCTCTAGAGGTTCCGCAGATCGCGAGAACGCTGTTTGACTGCTTGATGGGAACCTGCGTCGCGATTGGCGGTGCGCTTTTTGTACTCGCACTAGCCGATTACGCGTTTCAACGTTGGAAAAACGAACGCGATCTGATGATGACCGACGAAGAACTAAAGCAGGAACTTCGTGAGACCGAAGGTAATCCGGAGGTAAAGAATCGACGCAAGCAACTTTGGCGCACCGGATCCATCACGGCAGACCGATCTGCTGTCTTGTCGGCCGATGTGGTCGTCACCTCTGAGTCGGGTGTTGCGATTGCGATGCAGTACAACCCGATGACCATGGCCGCACCGGTCATTGTTGCCAAAGGCAGCGGAGACACGGCAGACGCGATCCAATCGGCGGCCGATCGTAACGGAATCCCCGTCACTGAGCGAAGCCTGTTGGCGGAGCACCAATTTCGATACATGGACGTCGGGGCCGAAATTCCCGCCCAGCAGTACCAAGCGGTTGCCGACGTCCTCCGATCAACGCCTACTGCGGGCCAGTCGCGTGCAGCAGCCTAACGGATTGGATCTTGCAGGTGCCTCCATCGCAGGCGCGAGCTGTCCTAGCAACGCCGCGTCAGAGAAGATCGTGGCCTGCGTGGAATCGCGAAATACCTTCGCGGGGCAGCCCGTCCCGACGTCGCTCGCGAAGCCGCAGCCGTCCGCCAAAACCGGGCTTTGAACCTTTAAAAACCTCTAAAACGGCCTCCCCGGTCCTGATTGCGACCTAAATTTCCGCGTTGTCTGCGTCTTTCAAAGACAAAACTACATCGCACTGGGAATATCGTGTCCAACCAATCCGCACTATCCGTACAGACCGAACCAACAACCGCTCGCTCTCCGATAGACGGTCGCGCCACCATTGGGAATCAATCCATCCTTTGGTTTGCCGCCACCACCTTGATCGGCGCGTTCCTGGTCTTTCAAGTCCAACCGATCATCAGCAAATGCGTTCTGCCTTGGTTCGGCGGAACACCGGCCGTTTGGACGACTTGCATGCTGTTTTTTCAGGTCTTGTTGTTTGGCGGTTACCTGTACGCTCACCTGCTGCGAACGTTTTTTCGACCAGCCGCCCAAGGGGTCATTCACCTGGTGTTACTCGCTAACGCAGCGATGCTGCTGCCGATTGAACCCTCGGATGCATGGAAACCGATCGGCAACGAATCACCAACCATTTATCTGCTTTGGATGCTGGGCGTTCATGTTGGATTGCCGTACTTTGTACTCTCCAGCACGGGGCCACTCGTTCAAGCATGGCTTAGCTACCGCGACAATAGCGACCGCGTTTATCGCTTGTATGCATTGTCCAACGCGGGTTCTCTCGTCGCGTTGTTAAGTTATCCGTTCGTGGTCGAACCGGTGTTATCGGTCACCAATCAGTCGATCGTTTGGTCACTCGTATTCTGTTTGTTTGTGTTGGTTCAGGGGACGGTCGCTATCGGCCTATTCCGCGTGAAAGCCAAAACAATCGATCACGACACCAACGAATCATCTCAACCAAACACAGCGTCATCCGAGCCAACGTGCGTCGTTCCCTCGTGGCCGACTCGGTTGACTTGGGTGGCGCTCCCGGCTTTGGCATCGACGATGCTGCTGGTGGTCACTAATCACGTTTGCCAAGACGTCGCGGTGATCCCGTTTCTGTGGGTGCTACCACTGAGCCTGTATCTGGTCAGTTTTATCGTCTGCTTTGACTCGCCCCAATGGTACAAACCCAAATGGATTGCCGCGGCGACCCTGGTTGCGATCGGGATGATCCAAACCAAAGAACTCTTGCCGGGCAGCGTTCAGTTGATCGCCGAAGCATCGTGCTACATGCTGATGCTTCTGGGCGTCTGCTTGCTGTGCCACGGTGAAGTTGCACGGGTGAAGCCGCGTGCGGATTTGCTGACTCAGTACTATGCGCTGCTATCGGCCGGCGGCGCAATTGGAGGTCTGATCGTCGCTGTTTTTTGTCCGATGTTCCTGAACAGTTTTGCTGAATTGCCATTCACACTTTCGCTGGTCACAGCGTTGACGTTCTTGCTGTTTTTTGCCTGCCAAGGCTGGCGTGACACGCAGTATGACTGGTCGGCCGCACGACGCCTCAGTTTTGCCGCGGTCATCTTGATGGTGGCTCCGTTCGTTACTTTGCTGATTACGTCCAACGACAATACGATCACTTCGGAACGCAATTTCTTTGGCGTACTGCGTGTCGAACAGGACGAAATTGGCATCAGCCTGGTCCACGGCAGCACGATCCACGGAATGCAACGACTTGGTGAAAACTCCGGCGAGCCAACCACCTACTACGGTCGCCAAAGCGGTGTCGGGCAAACCATCCGCGCGATGCAAGAGACCGATGACAACGTGAAAATTGGTGTCGTTGGCTTGGGCTGTGGCGTGCTGGCCACCTATGGACGCCCCAACGATGAATTCGACATGATCGAGATCAATCCCGCTGTCGTGGACATCGCTAACAAGCACTTCACCTTCATGGCCGACTGTCCGTCAACGATTCGCAATCACTTGGGTGATGGACGTTTGGTGCTGGAGCGAATGTCCGAGTCAAAGTTTGATCTCTTGGTATTGGATGCGTTCAGCAGCGACGCCATTCCGGCTCACCTGCTAACACGAGAGGCGGTCGCTCTGTATCAAGATCGCCTGGCAACAAATGGTGTCTTGGCCGTTCACGTATCCAACAACCATTTGGATCTGGTCCCATTGGTCCACAATCTGGCATGCGATGCTGCCATGACAAGCCGCGTCGTCCGTGCTGGTGGTAATGCCACGCTGGGAACCAAGCATTCGACTTGGATGTTGATTGGCGACGGTGACAATCCTCTTTGGAAGCATCCCGCGATAGCAAACGGCGAAGTCGCCACTGCGGCTGAATTAGCGGACGCACCGCTTTGGACCGACCAACGTCACAACCTGGTCAGCGTCCTGCGCTTGTGGTGACCCGGCTCCGGGGTCGAAACGGCGGCCTGAGCCAAGCGTCGGTCGGATCGCCAGGTTCTGGGGTCGCCAGGTTCTGGGGTCGTCAGAGTCGCGAGTCGTCAGGGTCTGACTCGTCAGGTTCTGGGGCTCGTCAGGTTCTGGGGCTCGTCAGGTTTTGGGCCCCCAGGTTCTGGGCGGTCAATGGATTGGCCCATTGGTCGATTAGCGTCCGCCAGCGATTCGAGTCCCCATCGGTATGCAAACATCTCCCGAAATGCCTCTCCAAACCGCCCTTGCTCTCTGTTTCACGCGTTTGCTACTTTCCGCATGATCCAAAACCCCAGGTGTGCAAGTTTTTTTGTGACATTGGGCTGAAGTCCGCGTGGCGAGCTGTCGATAACTTCATTGTTTCCGTCCGCTTCGCGCTGATAAAAGTCTCTTTATCGCTTACGGATTGCATCCTGGGACAAGGATTGCGGCGCTGACGACCGACACGGAAACGGTCATTTTGCATCAAATCACATTGGTTTAGTGCATAAGACCCGGTCATATTGTCGCGCTACCACATCCATCTTTTCAGCCAGGACTGGTCTCCATCGGGGGCCGTTGCCGGGAAGGTTGGAAGTTACCCGTCCCAACTGGGAGCAATTCGAATTATGCAAATTTACGGACCGTTTCGAGTTTCTACCGCTCAAAACACCCCTGGTGTTCAGCGAAATCAAACTCAGCAGCCCACCAAAGCCGCTGAGCCCAATCGCCTGACGCAACCCGCTGATGAACTCGACCTGTCCTCCGCATCTGCGGGAGTCAATCGAATGGACGAAGCCACCGCTGTAACCGGTGGCGATATTCGCATCGATCGGGTGGCCGAAATTCGCCGTCAAATCGCCGATGGTGTCTACGAGACCGCCGAAAAGATGGACGCTGCCCTCGAGAATATTCTCGACCAGTACGCTTAATGCGGCCTAAACACTCGGTCTTGATGCATTCGATCGAGCCTCCAGGCACCCTGAACTTAGTCGATTCGAGCCGTCAGTGATGGCGGCAAAGGTCGCTTGTGCTTGCCATTTGGATAGAATGGGTAGATGTCGCGATGGGTTCGCACCCAATTGAGTTACGATCCTGGCTCACAACCTGACCTCTGTCAGTTGGTCGTGTTCGGATCACAGATGATGCGATGCCCGACCTCTATCACGCCCGATCAGCCTTCGGTTTCATCCTTGTCCAACGGTCAACCGCTACCGCCCGTCGATGTTGCCCTCTCGCCGCAAGAACGGTTCGAGGAGTACCTGCAATCACGCGGTTTGCGTCAGACCAGCCAACGCAAATTCTTAATTGCCGAAGTCTTTCGGGCGCACGATCATTTCGATGCCGACGAACTGATGGAACGTTTGCCCCGCAAGGGCGAAGACAACTATGTCAGTGCAGCGACCGTTTATCGCACTTTGCGAGAATTCGTCGACGCTGGATTGCTGAAATGTTTTCAACTGGACGGACGGACCGTTTACGACTTTGACTACGGTTATCCCCAACACGACCACCTGTACTGTACGCGGTGTCGCAAACTGATCGAGTTTCAAAGTGACGAGTTGATCAAGCTCAGAAACCAAGTTGCCGCAGAAGAAGGCTTCCGCGTATCGGCACATCGTTTCATTGTTCAAGGTGTTTGTCGCGAATGCACCAAGAGTCGCCGCAAAAAACGTAAACAAGACCTGGTGTAGCCGGCCGAAATCGCGATCGTTTCTTGTTTCGATCGCGCACATTGGTCGTTAATGTGGGTTCGTCGTAGGCCAGGACCTGACGTGGCGCGACTTTGCCGATCGCAGCTCCCACCTAACAAAGATCTCAAAGTGCTCTAGGCCGGACGGATCTGTTGCAAGATAGCTGCGAAAACCAGTTCGTTTTCATCGAAATCGCGGCTTTCGGCTTGAATCTGCACCACCAGCGTTTCGCCGGTGGCCTTCAACAAAACGACCCGCGAGACAATCAGTAGATCGAGATAATAAAACCGCATCTCCGCGGCTCGTTCGCCACGGCTAGCTCCCTCCAACGTGACATCTTCCACCTCGACTTCGTTGTATTCCGCTTTGATAGTATCCGCTATCTTCGCAATGACTTCGTCATCGTCGAGGCCTTCGTTTTCGACTTCGATCGCAAAAAATCCCCCGCTGGGCATATCCAGCGTCATACCGTTGTCGCCCTCGTCTTCGGCGCGCTGAGCCACCGTCCAATTGTCGGGATAGAGGAATTTGATTCCGAACGATTCAAAAGTAGCTGGCACGGTGGATTTTGTTTTTCACGAGCAACAGTCGGTCGCGTCACGCTTGACGCCGAATCCTACTTGCTATCACAAGTCGGCCTGAACCGCAAACCGGCTTGAAAGCTTGGGCGATCTTCGCATCGTTGCGTCACCAGTAACATTGCGTCGAGTGCCGCATTTTTGCTACTCAATGCAGTATGTCTCGTCCTGATTTCAAGCCGTTCTTAGTGGCAATGGTCGCCTTGTTTGCGATCATGGATTCGGGATGCCGCGCGATCAGTCGAATCGGCGAAAGCCGCCAGTCGATCGCGGCACGTCGATTGTCCCGCCAGGGATTACAGGCGATGCACGATGGTAAATGGGGAATCGCCGAAAACCTCTTCACCAACGCCTTGGACGTATCCAGTTCAGATGATCGCGCACACCGTGGACTGGCTGAATCGCTCTGGCAACGAGGCGAGCGCGAAGCAGCGATCAAGCACATGGAGAACGCAGTCCGTCTGAGCGCCAGCGATCCCAAACTCGTCCAGCGACTCGGAAGGATGTATTTCGAGGTCGGACGGCTACACGAAGCGCATCAACAAAGCGTTTCGCTGCTGGAGTCCGAACGGAACTCCGCGGAAGTTTGGGCTTTGCGTGGTGACTGCCTCAATGCACAAGGGAATTACGACGAAGCACTTCCGGCGTACCACCGGGCGTTGGCGTTGCGACCGGACTATCCCGAAGTCCAGATGCAGGCGGCAGAGATCTACCGTATTCAAGGTCGCTACGACCGACTGTTGGCGACACTCGATCGTCTGCAAGAAGGACTCGGCGGTATCGAGATCCCCGCTCGTGCCGACATGCTGCGAGGAATCGCGATGCGGCAACTGGGCCAGCACCAGGAAGCTAGACGCTGTTTCGCCAGGGCCGCGACCAAAAACCCAAATGATGCGGACCCACATTTGCAAATTGCATCGCTGTGTTTGGACAAGGGAGACGTGCAGTCGGCGCGCGACTCGGTCGAAGTCGCGATTCAATTGGATCCCATCGCCGTCCGCGACGGACGATGGGTCGAACAACTCGAAAACCACCCCCAATGTCTTTCCGAGCGGGCCTTGCCGATCGATAACGCTGCAAGTTCGACGATGCGTTGATCCACGATCGATTATCAGGATATTGCCGGTTGCAACGATCGCCAAACCGATAGTGGAATCGTCGTCGAAGTGATAAAAACGCACGCCTGTGACGTCAAAAGCACTGCCAAACGCCCGTCAAGTGGCCAGCGTGGCGATCGAAGGCAGAAAACCATACGCAGGTTGCCGACCGACACGCCGTTTGTGACCTAGGGTTTCACCGAGCCTCCTTTTAGCCGACACAGTCGTCGACTACGAGCAAAGCCCCAATCCTGCTGACGGATACTCCATGTCATCTTCGAATCTTTCCAGTACTAACAGCACATCACCCGCGTCCAGTTTTGTCGTTGGGCCGGGAGCGGTTACCAATTCGTTCTTAGATCGGCGGTCCACTATTGAATCGTCCGGATCGAGTGAGCGACGACAATTCGGAAGCGCTCACACTGGATTGTCCGATGCCGGTCGCGAATTGGCCCTTGCCATCGACCAGTACAAACTGAACCATCATCGTCGCTACATCACCTGTGATGAAATGCTATCCGTGCTGACCGATTTGGGTTACACACGCAGCGAATAAGGCGACGACTGAGTATCTGATCCAAGTGGCAGCCGCCGTCGTTCTGACGTCGCTGTTGGAGCCCATCATTTGATCAGAGGTTGGAGCAGTTGACGTCTCGTCACGACATATTTGGTTTCTCCCTGTTCATCTGACAGGATCGCGACATCACTGGCGGCATCATACAAACGCAACAGTGTTTTCAAATGGCGATCCGTCCATCGTCCTTTGATGACCGGCCGCGGCTCGGTACGCGGTTCGCGTACGCAGAGATCTGAATAGCGCAGAAACCCGACGATGCGATCGCTGTTTCGAACCAAAACAATGGGATGATTGTGTCGCCGTGCTTCCTGAGCGGCGATCGCCACATCGACCGGTTCATTCACAATCGCCAATCGATCCGGTTGGACGCCAAACTTAACGGCCGGCTGCTCGCCGACTTCAAACAAATTTTGTGCAAGTGACCGTTGACCGGCCACCAAAATACCAGCCTCTTCGCCCGCTTGAAACAACTGGTCTAATTCACTGCGTGCCATCGCCAGTTGCAGTCGGAACGGAGTCTGACCGGTAATCGATTGCAACATTCGCCCCAAGACGCCCAGTACCAAAGAAATGGGCGCAAACAATAGCGTTGTCAACAGCAGGAGAGGTCGGGCGGCGGTCAGTAGCCGATAGGGTGCGTGATAAAACAAAGATTTGGGCATCAACTCGCCGAACACAAACACCACGGGTGTTAGCAACATTGGCCCAATCAATTCTGCCGCCGCGCTGCTGTCGAACATCATTGCCACGGCCGTCACGATCGCAAAGCTGGTCAGGTAGTTGGCGACGTTGTTACCAACCAATGTGGTCGCGACGAAGATGGCGGGATGATTGATCAGCCACACCATGCCTTTGGCGGCTCGCGAACCACTTAATCCATCTAAAACAAGCCGGGTTCGCGACACTCGGTACAGACCGGTTTCCGTCCCGCTAAAAAAAGCGCTCAACAACAATCCGATCACAAACAGCAAGATGGCAACGATCACTCGCGTACCTCGCTTACCGATCGATCAGAGTCGTCAACAATCGGAGTGACTTCGATCCAAGTCACTTCGTTCTCTTGCTGAACCACCAACAATTCAAACTTGTCCAAGATCGCCGTGTCACCCAACCGCGGCAGTCGTTCGGTTTGCCGCTGGATATATCCCGCCACCGTCGCAACCGCTTCGTCGGGCAACTCAATTTCCAGACGCTTTGCCAGTGCCCGCAAACTGGTCGATCCGTCAACGCGGTAGTGCTGGGTGCCAATTTCTTGGATCGACGTTACTTCGTGATTTTCTTCGTCCCGCCCGCGTCGCGGAGCTAAGACTCGTCTCAAAATGTCATCCACCGTGATGGCACCTACCATCTCGCCGAATTCATTCACGACGACGGCGACATCCAAATCCTCTTCGTCCAATCGCTCCCAAACCTGCGATATTCTGCACGACCACGGCACATGGATCACGTCCTCGGCAGCAGATTCCAAGTCATCCATTTGACTCGGCCGCAACAACCGCACGCCGACCGTGGCGACAATGTCTTTTTGCTCGGCGTCGGTCAGCATCAGATAACCACCCGGAGGAGTCCCATCGGCCAAAATCTCCGAATCGACCGGTGTCGCGGTCAGCCATAACTTCGTTCTCGGCCGCATTAGTTCCGCAGCTCGCATTTCCGCCATCTCCATCAGACCGTGCATCGCAGTCCGGTCGCGGTGTTGCATCACCGCATCATCGGTCCCCAGATCGATCGCACGCACGATATCGTCCAATGCAATTTCGGGCTCCGGTTCGAACGACGGCCAAATCAAACGCTTGGTCAGCCGGTTGGCTGTGTTGACGAACGGCAAGATAGGGCTGACCAATCGCACCGCCAACACCAGCGGCGGCCCGACCAGTACCGACAACCGCACCGGCACCAGCACCGCCACGCTTTTGGGCAACATTTCGCTAAAGAAAATGATCGTCAATAGCGTGATCGCGGTGAATAACAACGCTGCAGATCGGCCACCACCTGAACTGGATTCCAACTGAGAACCAACGATCGTTGCAATCGCAAAGTAGGTCATGTTGATTAGCAAATTCCAAAACAGAATCGCAGACAACAATCGCTCCGGATCTTGCAGCAGGTGATTGGCCGCACGGCCACCGGCACCGCTACGCGCTAGACGACGACGGCCACGTCCTGTCAAAGAAAACAATGCCGCTTCGCTACCGCTAAACAACGCACTGAACAGGATCAGCACGGCCATCGCCAACAACCACGGCCAAGCATCCACAAGCCAACTCAAGCAGTCTCTCCCTCGGAACTTCGATCGCGTTCCAATGACACATCAAATTCACTCAACGCCGGAATCATCATCGCCGCGGTCGTAAACCCATACCCAACCACCAGCGGAAACACCACCAACAAGTGGTCCGTCTGAAGCAAAAATTGAGTGATGGCGTAGAACGTGATGAGTGGCAACAAGAAGGACGCAGCGAACAGGGCTGACGATGGGTTACGCCAACCCAGCGATGCAAACAATGCTGCGCCACCGCCCAAAATCATCACCAAAAAAGGAGCCAATTGAAGCTGAAAGGCACCTCGAAAACTGACCATGATCGTCATGCAAATCGCGATGCCGACACACAAAAAAAAGATGGTTCCCAGGCTCGCAAGCGTTGCTGTTCGACCGGCGACGTAATTCAATCCCGAGTGAATCCCAAGCATGGTCGCGAAAATATACAGAACCATCGCGCCAACGATCACATAGACCGCGTTCTCGATCGTGATCACATTGCTGACCGCCAAGTAAATCACCAGAAGAATCGGTAATGCAATCATCTCTTTGGCTACGTACAGCACGCCCAGTAGTTTCCCAAACACAAACTCTTTCGGACTTAAATCGGTCACCAGCAACAGATCCAATGCCAACCCATCGCGTTCACCCGTTACAGCATTGACCGCCAACGCATTGACCAGCACCAAACTGATCACTCCGATCGCGGCGATAGGCATCGTCGCCGATGGCAATGCGCGTCCAATGCGGCCGCCCGGCTCCATCGCCACACCGCTTTGAATCTGCATATAAATGACAGCGACCACCAGCAAAAACAACATCGCAAAGGCAACGCGAATCACAACCACTTTGCGACCGTATGCCCACGTTCGCACCTCGCGCCACAAAATCGGGTTGTTCCACACATGCCGCGGGGCGCGTACTTTCCAACTACTCGGTGCGGAATCGGCAACCAATTCGTGCGACGACTCCGCTTCAGGTGCTTTCAACCGCACTTCGCGCGATGGATTCCAGACCCGCACGCGTGCCACGCCCAATGCCAGAACGCCCAGCGACAAGATACTTGCTGCGACAACAAAAAAAGCGACGCCAGAAGCAGTGTCGTTTGAGAGACTCGCTAATGGTGACGCTGCAGCAAAAAGTGCGCGAGGAGGGCTGATGGCCAACAAGACGGCTTCGGACAGCGGCAACAAAGTCGCGGCAATTTCGCCCATTCCAACAATCATCAACAACAACAGTACCGTCATCGCGATCGATTGAAACGTCTTTTCACGCCACATTCCGACGACGGTACCGATCGCACCAGAAAGAAAGATGGTCGCCGCCGTGACCGCAAACACTCCCAACACCTGGGTTGGTGACACACCGCCC
This sequence comes from Pirellulaceae bacterium, assembly GCA_013002105.1. The sequence goes on from JABDKS010000395.1 coordinate 28,990, forward strand.
AGTAATGGCAAAACCAAAAACACGGGCAGCGCACAAACCAACATGGACATCGGCGCCAGCAACGTCGCAAACAACTTGCCACCGACGACTTCGAAACCACTTAACCGTGTCAGCAATAACAACAGTAGCGTGCGTCGATCTTTCTCTTGCGCAACACTACTGGCCGCGCCGACCGCCGCCAAACTACTGAGCACCAACAGTTGCAGCGGGGCCAACAGTGTGAACATCCAACCGCCGAAACGGGCAGCGTCGGATGCCGTTGCCAGCGACCGCGAACCGTCCAAAACCAAATACCCCGTGCATAGCAGCAAGAATAAGCTGAGCACGTACACCGAACGCATCAGATACGTCTTGGCG
>JABDKS010000397.1 GCA_013002105.1 Pirellulaceae bacterium
GCACAATTGAGCCCCGGTTGTTGAATGCGATTGTACAGGAACCGGGGCTATCGCCCTGCGGCTGGTTTGGTTGGAGTGCTGTCCCAGTTGGTCTCGCGTTGATTGCGTTGTTGTCCAGCGTCTCTCGCTGGTTCAGGCTGATTGGATGACTGAGAGAGTGTGTTTGTGTGGTATGAAACATCGGCACCACCAACTAGCCGATGGGCGATAGCCCCGGTTGTTGAATCCGATTGTACAGGAACCGGGGCTATCGCCCTGCGGCTGGTTTGGTTGGCGTGCTGTCGCAGCTGGTCTCGTGTTGATCGCTTTGTTGTTCAACCGTTGCTCGCTGGTTCGCGCTGATTGGATGACCGCGAGAGTGTATTTGTGTGGCATGAAACATCGGCACGACCACCTAGCCGATGGGCGATAGCCCCGGTGATTGATTGCGATTGTACAGGAACCGGGGCTATCGCCCTGCGGCTGGTTTGGTTTGAGCGCTGTCCCAGCTGGTCTCGCGTTGATTGCTTTGTTGTTCAGTCGTTGCTCGCTGGTTCAGGCTGATTGGATGACCGAGAGAGTGTGTTTGTGTGGCATGAAAAGTCGGTACCACCACCGAGCCGATGGGCGATAGCCCCGGTTGTTGCATTCGATTGTACTGGAACCGGGGCTATCGCCCTGCGGCTGGTTTGGTTGGCGTGTTATCGCAGTTGGTCTCGCGTTGTTTGCTTTGTTGTTCATCCGTTGCTCGCTGGTTCGTGCTGATCTGTTGAGCGGGTTCAAGTCGACGGGTTCGTTGCATTCGATTGTGCTGGAACCGGGGCTATCGTCCTGCGGCTGGTTTGGTCGGAGTTTCAATTCGGTGTTTTGCACTGCGTCATCGCGAATTTTGGTTTTTCACGCTGAGTTCGTGGACTACGTGTGCGGTGCAGCGTTGCTGGGAATGAATACAATGACAGACCGATCATGACGGTACCGCCACGGGGCAACCGTCACGTGGCGATATCTTTCGGTTTTCACCAACCGCACGTCTCGTGATAACTAGGCTGGGTGGACGCAGGCACTATATTTCGAGACGACAACGCCGCAGTGAGACGATACTTCGAGCCAACGAACACCCAAGGAGCGACCTGTGAGCCTGGCTGAATTTGTGCATTCCAAGAGAACGAAGAAACGCGAGTTTGATGCTCGTTTGCCGAAGCTTCGCGCGGAGCTGTTGGAGGTGCAGAATTCGCTTCGTAAAGCCGATTTCCCTGTGATCGTTCTGTTTGCCGGTGTGGACGGTGCCGGCAAGAGCGAGATGGTGAATCTGCTGAACGAATGGATGGATCCGCGATGGTTGATCAATCGTGCCTACGCCAGGGCGATCGATTCGGAGTCGGAGCAAGAGCGTCCTATGTTTCGCCGCTACTGGCACGACTTGCCGCCACGTGGTCAGATCGGATTGTTCTTGAGCGCGTGGTATTCGCAAGTGTTACTTGGCACAGTCGCTCAGCAGGTATCTGAATCTGAATTCCACCGACATATTGAACGCATTCGTCGGTTCGAACGAACGCTGGCGACAGACGGCGCTTTGATCCTGAAATTTTGGATGCATCTAGACAAACGCCGTCAAAAAAAGCAACTTCAAAAACTTGAAGCGAATCCTTTGACCGCATGGCGTGTGACGCACACGGATTGGGCTCATTGGGCGATGTACAGTCGCTTTGTCGTCGCAGGTGATCAGATTATTAACGCGACCGATACGCAGCTTGCACCTTGGCGGGTGATCGACGGCGCTGATCATCGGTACCGCTCGATGGCCATCGGCCAACACATACTCAAAGCGATTAGAACTCGACTGAAGTCACCTACATCCGAACCGGTGTCGGAGGATCACAAAGAAAGCCCCGTCGACTGGCTATCCACTGTCGACTTGAACCAGACACTCAGCAAGAAAGACTATCGACGGCGGCGCGAACATGCGCAAGGTGATCTGAATCGATTGTGTCGACAGGCAAAACAAAAATCAGTCTCCAGTGTTCTGGTCTTCGAAGGTTGGGATGCCGCCGGCAAGGGTGGTGCCATTCGGCGAATCTTGCGGGCACTGGATCCGAGGACCTATCGGGTGATTCCGATTGCGGCGCCCACGGACGAGGAGAATGCACAACACTACTTGTGGCGATTTTGGCGACACTTACCCAACGGCGGAAACATCACCATTTTTGACCGCTCGTGGTACGGACGAGTGCTGGTCGAACGAATCGAGGGCTTTGCCAAACCGGACGAGTGGAAGAGATCCTACAAGGAGATCAACGAGTTTGAGCAAGAGCTGGCCGAAAGCGGCATCATGATCTGCAAATTCTGGTTGCACATCGATCAAGATGAGCAATTGCGTCGTTTTGAGGAACGCAAAACGACTCCCCACAAAGCTTGGAAATTGACCGACGAGGATTGGCGCAATCGAGAGAAGTGGGATGTGTATGAAGCTGCGGTCAACGACATGATCCAACACACCAACACGTCTCATGCTCCCTGGACGATCGTTCCCGCGAACGACAAGTACATCGCCCGCATTCATGTTCTGGACACCGCATGCGAACACTTGCAGCAGACGCTGAATCATCGTTCTCAAGTCTAGATCGATCCACTCCCGATTCTCAGTCAGCATGTAGTTCACGCAGCGTGGCGGGAAAGTCAGCCGAGAATAGAAAACGCGACGACTGGAAACGAGGATGCGTGATCAATCAGACTTCAGTTCCCATGGCTCCTGTCTGCGCTGCTGGTTGCCAGATGGATGCCCAGATCGGCACGATAGAAAAATGTTGTGCGCAGATCGCGGAACTCCGCCGTCGTGACGTATCTTCAAACTGACGGCCGAAAAATGCCTGACTTCTCGCCCTGGCCGTCTGTTTTTCTTGCTCAAATGACGATTCGATGCATCGAAATTTGCAACGTTTTGACCATTCCACTATCCTTGGGCTCTATTGTTTCGCGTTGGCAAGTGATTTTTTTCCGTCTCCTGAATCGGAAGCTGTCGCAGTGGGCACAGCAGACGGAAGAAACTTGTAATTGCCATCTATCTCGATCGGAAAGGTCAATGAAGATTATCAAATTCGCTTTTGCACTAGCGTTCTGTTTTCTACTGGTTCCTGCAGTGGGCTGTGGCTCCGGCGGCACAAAGGTGATCGAAGCTCCGCCAGAGGGTCAAAGCGAAGACGCGATGGAGGGTATGACCGATGAAGAATACGAAAAAGAGATGGATGCAGCGATGAATTTATAAACAGGAGGAAAGGATCTATACGTAGCAACGTTAGATTCAAAATCGAAACATCAGGCGTCGTTGTGATGGCATGGTGTTTCTGACTATTCATTTTTTCGACGCCATCGTAACGGCATCGAAGGTTTTTTTTCTTTTCGTGTGTGATGTAATTGTTATGAAACAACGAACGACAAGACCGCTAGGTTTCACCCTAGTCGAACTCTTGGTGGTGATCGCCATCATCGGGATATTGATCGGGTTGCTCCTGCCCGCCGTTCAGGCGGCACGTGAAGCAGCACGCCGGATGAGTTGCAGCAACAACTTCAAGCAGATCGGATTGGCGCTTCACAACTACCATTCTGCATTCAAGCAGATTCCTACGCATGCCGCAGGAACGGGTATTGGGCAGCAAAACAACCGCTGGTGGCAAACTGGCAACGACGCAAATCATGAGTGCCTGAGCGCCCTCGTGGGGTTAACGCCGTTTATCGAACAACAGGGATTGTGGTCAAGGATCTCCAATCCTGATGACGAGACCGTGACGGGTGCGGCGCCTCCGGCAACCACTGGATTGACAGGCCCGCCGCGTTGGCCGGCAATGGGACCGAATCCAAGAAACTACAGCCGAAATCCAGGATACATTCCATGGGCGACCGAGGTCCCGACGTTCCGCTGCCCAAGCGATCCAGGTACTGGAGCGCCAGCATTGGGACGAACGAATTACGCCTCCTGCATGGGAGACTCTCCCAGCCAGTGGCACCACAGCATCAAGAACGGCAACCTGACGATGGCCGGAAATACGAATCAGATCCGCCATCGCTCGGTGAGCCGCGGTTTCTTTATGATTCGCAAAGAGGCTAAATTTCGGGACATTCTTGATGGGCTTTCCAATACGATCGCGATGGGAGAGATCATCTCGGACCTGGGTGATCGCGACAAACGATCGACGGCTTCGTGGAGACGGCAAAGTTCGCAACGGGTGAACAACAATCCGTCGTTCTGCAAGGACGAAGGCGAGATTGATCCCAAACGGCCAGGTTATTGGTGCAACGATTCTGCCATTTGCACGGTTCCTCCCACGCTCAGTTCAAACAATCATGAGTCTCGCGGAGCAAACTGGGCAAACTTCCGAGCGCAGTGCACGCAAATGTTCACTGTTCTGCCACCCAACCGCGAAAATTGTGTTGGCACGTGGATTGACGCTCCCGGAACCCATCCGCCAAGCAGTCGACACCAGGGCGGTGCCCATGTCCTGATGGGTGATGGTGCGGTGATCTTCATGACCGACTCGGTAGAAGCTGGCAATGCAAATGACGGTGCCGTCCGCAACGGACAATCCGGCACTCGAGCGCCAGGGTCCCAAAGCCCGTACGGACTGTGGGGCGCTCTTGGTACCAAGGCAAGCAGCGAAACGGTTGAAGAACAGCTCAACCAGTAGAAACAAATCCTGTTGGCGAACACCCAACGGAATCGCCACTCGAGATCAAGCGATCCTTGCCCATCATCAAGATGGGCAAGGATTTTTTATGCAGTGAGGTTTAGAGCAATTTTAGTTTTCTCGTAGGCCAGGACCTGTCCTGGCGCAGCTGTGCCAGGACAGGTCCTGGCC
>JABDKS010000400.1 GCA_013002105.1 Pirellulaceae bacterium
GTCATTACCCTTCCTGGTTTAGGAGAGATCGATGACTCCGATATTCTTCAATTCACACAAACCTCCATCGGAACAGATACGGCAGGAACGTTCTCACTCTTCTTAGATGGATCCGATGTCGCGTTAACGACCGGTGGCGAGAACGTTGACGCGATCAGCTTTGCACCCGACGGACGATTAGTCATCAGCGTCAATGGGAGCACCTCAGTTGACGCAACCGGCGGCGGAGTGCTGTCTGCCGTCGACGAGGACTTGCTTGTTTTCAACGACGTTTCGTTTGGCGAAAATTCTGCTGGCACATTTCAACTTTTCCTAGATGGCTCTGATTTCGGGCTTACAAACAATTCTGAAGACATTTACGCGGCATCGATCGTCACCAATAACGGCGACGTTTACTTTTCGACAATCGGAAACTATTCAGCCACCGGTCTCAGCGGTGACAACGACGATGTGCTTCGGTTGGGTTTCAACACCAACATGATGGACCAATTCTTTGACGGGGACGTCTCAGCATTTGCAGACGAAAACATTGATGGACTCACGGTGAATGTCGGTCCACCGACCGCAGCGGCCAATTCACCGTCGCAGAGGTCGGCAGTTCAAAACCCAGCGATGTCAGAGGATGTCAACGCCGACGGAGCAGTGACATCTATGGACACGTTACTGGTCATCAACCAGCTTGCCGATGATGCTGCTGCCCAGGGTGACATGATGAGCGCGGAACTCAGCCAATTGCCGCAGTACTTTACCGACGTCAACGGTGACGGGCAGACATCGCCCGCGGACCTACTGCAGATTATCAACTTTCTACAGAATCAATACCTTCAGGATTTGTCGCTTACCGCTCACGGTGAGGTCGTCATCGCCAGCGTGCCGCCCGATTCGCCTGATCCCACCGCCCTGCCATCGTCCCTCGGGCTTCCAACCACTCCGCTGCGTAACAGCAGATTTACTGACCAGACGACCAACCCGTCATCTACCGGATCTGATCCGCTGCTTCCTTTGCAGATGACCACCGACGTTCTCCGTTCGGCTGACCCGAACGACGACCACTGGCTTGACTTGCTTGCCGACGACGTATCACGACTCTGGCGACCGGCCATTCAACGTTGACAGCCCACCAAGCGTCATTGGACTGATGGTCCGTCGTACCGCGCGGACGGTGGCCTCAGTCCGCTACAGGACCGAGTCGCTGATCAAAAAATAGGCAATCGTCGCTTAGTTCACGCGCAAAGCCAGCACCCTCGGTGAACATTCGCCTACGTGAACCAGCTCGTTACCAGGCTCTCTCAGCAACTACCAATGGATTGGAGCGTGCAAATTTCGAAACGGTGTGCCGTCTGCGCAGCTTCTCAGCGAGGCGATGCAAAGCGGCACACCAAATGCACTGCATCTGGGCAAAATGTTCGCCTGCGGCACATTGAAAAGGTTGCTCGATCCATATACATTTTCGCATGAATTGTTTCATTTCATAACGATGTATTTATTTATCAATTTACGTTAGCGGCAAGACCGCAGCCTGGGAGTCCGGTTGTCTGATGTCGAACTGTGAATAGATTCCGAAAACAAGTTCGTAACGTGTAAGTGAAATGATGTTTCACCGTGCGTTACGACACGGATCGTATTAACTGTTTCGTCAAACATGAATGTGAATCGACTACGTCGATCATGGAGCGGTCTCCCGATGAATAGGCACGTTTCCGCATTTATCAGCGCCTAAGTAGTTGCGAACGATTCAAGTACATTTTGATAACCGCGTCGCGGACGGCTTGCCACTTTCGTCTCCTGCTGGAATTAGATCATACAGATTTCCTCAGGACGTTTTGCTCAAATCAATTACAACCGTGCCGGTCGATCCGCGGAAGGCTCCTTCACATGACGTCACATCGACAATCTTCATTGCGGCGACATCTTCGCCGTCGATGCTTGCTTGAAACCCTGGAAATGCGACGAGTCCTGCACGCCCCGGGAGCACCCGTGTTGGAGCTGGAGGCTAGCCACGGCGTCGTAGCGTCCGGCGGGCTTGTTTCACAATGGACGGATCAATCTGCCAACTTCAATCATTTATTGGCTGCCGGCTCCGAGCGTCCGGCCGTTGGAACCGCGAAAACTCCGACGGGTGAGAACGCCGTCAGTTTTGATGGCGTTGACGATCGATTGATGCGATCGCTTTCGGATGGCATCGCAGGACTACCTGATGGCAACTCAGATCGCACAATGTTCTTTGTGGCTCAATTTCATTACGCCGATGGCTGGGGTGGTGCTGCCTACGGTGCCGGAGCGCCGAATAATGCGTTTGGGTTGGGGGTCGTTGCGTCGGGCGCAAACGAGGG
>JABDKS010000443.1 GCA_013002105.1 Pirellulaceae bacterium
ATACCAAACACACGATCGAGCAGCACGACTATTTGGCGATGGTCAAAGATTCCGCTGATGCGCTGCTGCGTCTGCTCAATGACATTTTGGATTTCTCGAAGATCGAAGCCGGCAAATTAGAGTTGGAAGAGGCGACGTTCAACCTGCGAGAGTGTATCGGTAGAACCGGTCAAACACTGGGGTTGCGTGCCGCCGATGACGGACTGGAGTTACATTGCCGAATCGATCCCGACTTGCCCGAGTATTTGGTTGGCGACTCTGTGCGTCTGCGTCAAATCATTATTAACTTGACAGGTAACGCGATCAAATTTACAGAGCGTGGGGACGTCACGATCGATGTTACCGAGGAATCTCGCGATCAAAACTGCGTCACCTTGCACGTCATGGTCAAAGACACCGGGATCGGAATTCCACCGGAACAACAAGAACGCGTATTTGCCGCATTCGAACAAGCCGACACGTCGATCACCAGAAAATTCGGGGGCACCGGACTCGGATTAGCCATTTCGTCGCAATTGGTATCGATGATGGGCGGGCGAATCTGGCTAGAGAGTGAAGTCGGCAAGGGTACAACGTTTCATTTCACCTGCCAATTCGACATCGGCATTGCGACGCCGACAACGACTGCAGACGACATGGACGCTTTGACCAACTTACGTGTCTTGATCGTCGACGATAATTTGACGAACCAGAGGATTTTAGAAGAGATAATGGCCAACTGGAATATGCAGGCCGTGTCGGTCGAAAGCGGCGAAGATGCCCTGGTGTCATTACGCCAAGCTCGCGATGCCCAGCGACCATTCCGGTTCGCGCTGCTGGACTGCATGATGCCTGTCATGGACGGATTTGAATTGGCCGAGCGGATCGGCAGCGACTCGGCGAATGCCGATTGCGCAATGGTGATGATATCGTCCGGTGTGCATCCAGGTGACTCCGACCGCTGTCGTGACCTGGGTGTGATCCGGCACATGACCAAACCGGTTGTGCAGTCCGAATTGCTCGAGACGCTGCTGTCGGACGTCGGACGACGTGACGCGGACTCGTCCGGGCACCACGGGAGCTCCACCGACGCGGTTGATGAGCGAGGTTCGCTGAAAATTTTGCTGGCCGAGGATGGATTGATTAATCAACGCGTCGCCGTCGGTCTCCTGGAAGCTCGAGGCCATAGCGTTACCGTCGCCGAAAACGGCAAAATTGCGTTTGATGCGGTAGTCGAACAGCGGTACGACTTAGTGCTGATGGACATTCAAATGCCGGTGATGGACGGCCTGGAGGCGACGACGGCAATTCGTCAGCACGAGAAGGATCTGGATCAACATACGCCGATTATCGCGATGACCGCCGCAGCGATGAAAGGTGACCGCGAAAAATGCATCCAAGTTGGAATGGACGGATACTTGTCCAAGCCGGTCAATCCAGAGGAACTTTCGGACCTGCTGCGCAATTACCGTCCGGCCAGTACGAATGGCGATGCCACGGCAGAATCGACCGAAAATGTCATCGACTGGGAATTTGCTACCAGTTCGATCCCCGGAGGATCCGGCGTGGTAAAAGAGCTCGCGCAGCTGTTGCAAGTGGAATGCCCCAAACTCTTGGATCAGATCCGCGAAGGCATTCAGGCCGGAGATCCGATCAAAGTCCAACGAGGTGCTCACACACTGAAAAGTTCTGCCGGTGTTTTCGGAGCAAAACAGGTCGTAGAGAAAGCGGCTCATCTGGAGAACATCGGACACAGTGCTGATTTGAGCGCAGCCGACGAAGCATTGATTGAACTCGAGTCCGCAGTGTCTCTAATGATCGATGCCGTCAGCAACGCCGCCACCAATCCAGCGGCACTGTAATATCCACGCCCCGTTAGCAAGCCTAACGACGGAGTAAGTCGGGGTCCGTATCTGTCCCCGGCGGTACCGCTGCAGTCACGGTCGATGGATTGCGTATGCGAAATCCACTGCCCAGATCTCCTTCCTGGATCAGCGCCAAGCTCGGATCAAAGTAGGGCGTATTAGGAAGTGGACCGTCCCATCCAAATTCGGCCGCTACATACACCGGCAACCCAGACTCAGTCTGTCGCAACGTAAATTCACCAAGGGGTGTTGGCGATAGACCGACAGCCGAATCGACGCCGCCGGTGTAGCGAGATGATTTCGCGACGCCGGCAATCAGCAGCAGAACACCCAGCGCCATGGTCATGCGAAACGATTTTTGAAAAGCCGGCGAGGAACGTTCCATGCGATCGAGTGACAACGCCATCGTGCCGATCGCCATCACCCAGATTGCCGCACCGGCAAATCGTGGTATGGGTGCGGTGACAAGCATGAACAGAAAAGCTGCCAGTGACGGTAACAGGAACCACCAAACCCGGTTGGAATGCTTTGGACGCCGTTGGTCGCTGTTGCGGAATCGATAGACACCCAGCAGCGAGAATGCGACACACGCCAGCGGAATCGTAAACTCGAGAACGTGCCCTAGCTCGCGAACAATCGCGCCTCCGACCCAATTCCAGTTACCAAGCGATTCTCGATAATCTGGTCCCATCCTGCGCGCAAACCCGACAATGGCGTCGTGCATCTCTTTCGCGCCCGCCTCTGGAACTCTCCAAGGGACATCGAAGGCACCAACCGTACTGGGAAACGCAACATAGCCACTGAGCATGACGCCGCGGGCTGCCCAGGGGACCAATGCTGCGACCGCTGAACAACTACAGATTAAAAACAGACCGACGAATGCGAACCGATGACTGCTTGGCGTCGCAATCAGTTGTCGCCAAGCAACGACCAATGCGATCACCGATGCGAGGAAGCCCAACGGCAGGAAACTCAGTTTGACGGTCAGGCCAACGGATGACAAAAAACAAATCGCGAACACCGAAAAGGCCGTCCGCTGCTTCGCGGCCTTGTCACCTGACGATTCTTCGCATAACAATTCCAGCAGTACCGTGCTGACCAGCAGTCCGATCAAAAAGGTCAACAGGTCAGGCTGAAAGCTGGTTGTACCCTTGTACGTAAATAGTAACGCAATGGGAAAACAGAATGCCCGAACCAGGTGGATCACAAATCGTTTGTCATCGGCACGAAATGCCGCTGGAACCGAGGATAGGAAATACAGGATCGTGACTACCGCCATCAGGCCGTGCGCCAGATGATGGGATCGATGATGCCATGGCCCCACGTCCAACATGGCGGCGTACAAGAAGGATGAATTATTAAACGCAAGTCGCCCGTGCAGATTTCCCAAGCCGGGAATCACCGGATACTCCGTGTTCCATCGCACCGCGGTGAGGTGGTAATTCGCGGTGTCGGTTCGCAGTGGCGGACCAATGGCCAGACTTGACCAAAAAGCAACAACCAATAACACGACCAGAGAGACGCGAATGCGAGTATTGCGGTCAGTGTCTGCCCACCAACCAGCGGCATTCCGCGACAGCATTTTGGCGTCCAAAGCCAACCCGAGTGTGCCCAATACAGCGACGATCAAAAAGATGCGGTAGTCGACCGTGAATTGGAAATGCCAAAGTTGCAGCAGCACAATGGCGACGCCCCATCCCATCCAGAATGTCAGGATAGCACCATCGCGGCCAGGCCGCCCCAATCGCAATAATCGACAGGCCAGTCGGCCGAGCCCAAAGAACATCAAGCTAAGCAGCAGCCAACTGGCCGCTACCGAGAGCATCGCGCCGATTTGTAACATCGCAAGAATCCTTCCCCGAATCGATCTATTCCAGCAGGCCGAATTGTATTGCCGCCGTCACCGACATGACAATACGGATGCGAAGCACTGGATCGTCGAATAACTCCCCAGATCCTTTCGACGCGCTCGTCGCTTGCTTGCGTCACTAGACGATCGCGATGCCAACGTGCCTTTACGGACGCAAAAAGGCTGAACCACGCAACACTCACTGTACAACCAACCATGAATGAAACCGCAAACGTCGAGATACTTCCGATGACGTCGACGCATGTCGACGATGTGATTGCGCTATGGAATGTCACGGAGGGTTTGATTCTGACCTCGACAGACAATCTAGACGATCTGCAGTTCTATTTTGACCGCAACCCTGGCATCAGCCAGGTAGCGATCCACGGAAAGACGGTCGTGGGTGCCGCGCTATGTGGACACGACGGCCGTAGAGGCTACCTCCATCACTTGGCGGTATCCGTTGCGTATCGGCGTCAAGGGATTGGTCGGCAGCTCGTCGCTGCCTGCCTACGCGAACTGCGACGGGTTGGGATTTCGCAATGCAACTTGTTTGTCGTTACCGACGACGACGATGCCCAGCGATTCTGGAGCAACGGTCAGTGGCAATCGTGGGAAAACATCCAATTGTTCAGCAAGACCCTTTGAATGTGCGGCCCTGAAAATTCCGACTTCGATACGTACTGGCCCATCGGTTGTTGGATAGCGATATCAAGCAGCGATGCGCTGGGGTTGGGCAACCGACTTGGGTTTTTGGCCGACCATGATCAGCGACATGCCGGGAACCGGCAGCACGTACTCAAGTAGTTTTGCGATGGGCAGGATCCGATCGAACCAAACCATCTGACGCGGGCTCAGGTGACGACGCTTGAGCACGTGGCCAGAGACGGCCCACGAGACGGAACCAAGTTTGCTGAAGCAGCGTGTGTACACGACATCGAATCCCGCCTTCTTCATCTTGCCCGCCAATTCGTCTTCGGTGTAGCGACGGAAATGGCCCAACTGTTCATCCATCACGGTGTAAAGCCAACGTCCAGCGGGAACGACGATGATGCAATGACCGCCGTCGTCCAACGTGTCGTGGAAGCTTTGCAGCACCGTTTGATCGGGCTCCAAATGCTCCAGCACGTTTGAACAAAATACGGTATCGAGCTTTTCGTCCTGCCATTTTTCGTAGTCGCTCGGATTCGTCAGATCGCTCTTGTCGATTCGAACGTTTTCGTGCCGACCAAATTTCTGCTGGAGCTTGGACAAATAGACATCTTCGTAATCGGTCAATACGACGCGTTCGCGTTTGAGCACGAGCGAACTGAGGTTACCGATTCCCGATCCGGCCTCCATCAACCGGTTGCCCATAAATTGTTTGACATGATCCAAAATCCAGTGGTTGTAACCACTGGCCTTGGAGACGGACGACAAAATGTAGAATCCCGAATGATTCGTAAATTGCGTGTCCCAGAATTTGCATCGCAACATTTGCCCGATGGCTTTGACACCGTCCCACGCACCGATTTTTTTGCCTTCAGCGTAAGTTCGTCCGTTGTAACTAATGGGAACTTCGTACATCCGGGCGCCCCACTGTGCCAGCCGCGAGGTCAATTCGGGTTCTAACGTGAACGTGTCGCTGCTTAACCGCAGTTGCTTGAGGACGTCGGTGCGAACCATCTTGTAACATGTCTCCATGTCGGTCAGGTTCAAGTTATTGAGCATGTTGCACATCGTCGTCAGTGCGCGGTTGACCAAACTGTGCCAGAAAAATAGCACGCGGCGTGAATGACCGGCAAAGCGAGACCCGAAAACAGCATCGGCGTTGCCAGCCAAGATGGGCTCTAACAACGTGTTGAAATCGCGTGGATCGTATTCCAAATCCGCGTCCTGAATCACGGCGACTTCACCACTGACATGGTCGATCGCCGTGCGAATCGCCGCCCCTTTGCCGCGGTTCTGTTCGTGCTGAACCGCAACGATGCGATCATCCGACGCGGCGAGTTCCTGCAACAGGTCCCATGAACCATCGGTCGACGCATCATCTACCGCGATCAGTTCGATTTCCAGGTCCACCGGAGCATCTAACACGCGTTGGACAATTTCTTTGAGTGTCCATCGCTCGTTGTAAATCGGCATCAACACCGACAGTTTGCGGATTTCTTGGCTCGCGTCTAAACGTACATCTTCTCGGGGCGTAAAACGCAAGATTGGAGTATCAGCCATCTGAATTCGCTTGGGAAACGTGTTACGGGGAGCGACGGATTTGATTGATTTGGATACCGACAATAGGCCTGTACCTAAATCGCACATTGCCCACAAGTGAAACTCGCACGATCAACCGTCCTGCCGCCAGCCACATGACCGGTTTTCGTCAGCGGTGATACCGCAATCCCAGTTGCTAGCGTGGCGATGCCGTCGTGTCGACTTGTGGCCCCGCTGCGTCCGCCGAGCCTGGTTGATGACCTGACGTTTCGGTCAACGGTTCTGCCGCCTTGCGAGAATCCCGCGCCACAGATTGAACTTCACTACGCTGATAGTCGGGCAGTGGCTGTGGCTGGACGAAAGCAGGATGACGCAGAGGGATACAGCCAACGCACATCAAGATGGAGACCGCTGATGCGATGCGATAGAAAGACAACATAATTGGACATCAAGGTGGGAATTTCGAGGAGACCCGCCTGTGTAGCGATGGTGGTGAACGGACGTCAACACCGAATCAGTAACGTGCGTTGGTCTTGCTGGCAACGCTCGGATCAAGCACGCCAGCAACGAAACAAAGCCGCTCGGATCACTTGATCCTAGCGGCTCTGAATGACGTCATCGACATGTTCGTATTAAGCTAGCACGGCATCATCTGCGTACAACTCCAGCAATTGACTCTGTACTTTTACCGCACGCAACAAGACCCAGAGTTGATCGGGCGTGAAGGAGATCGGCCCGTCGTCACACATGTCTTCTAGTTCGCGGCTGACCGCGGCATGTTGGTCCGTTGCGGCTTCGAGTCGGAAGCTGGCATTCTTCCAGGCCTTCATCAATTCTTGTTTATCATCAAGTGAATCGGCGTCGTTGGTCTGAACGAGCATCAGCAGGCACAGACGTGCGACGTCGCACGGTGCAAGCTCGGGTTGAAGTTCCGAGATTCGTTGGGCAAGCGTATGGCAATTCATCGAGATAAGGCCACGAAATTGTTTCGGCATCCAAGGACGTCAACAATTGCGGTGGGAAAGCCGGAGCTACGTGGATGAAACAAACGGGGCTGGGTAACCCCGTTCGTGTTGTCGCGATTTCAACTAGCCCCCCGGCTCGATCGCGACAACTGAACGGATTGCTAAAATCTAGGTCACAGTTTGCGGCGAAGCGTGAAAGCGTGCAAAATTGGGCTGCAAACCGTGATTTCCAGCGTTATTTGCCGGTTTCGCTCGTAATTTGGCGGACAAACGTCGCAGCGACAGTATTCCACCACAGCGAAACACGAACGGCAAAACGGTCCTTCTAACGTCCCACCGCACCCCCAAAAGCACGGCGAACTCTGTTGATTCGTGCCTGGACCAGCGCACCGTGAGAGCAGTTCTGGACTCCGCAATCGAGCGGTGTAACCATCACTCATGGTCGCATTGCTGCAGTTCCGGGCCCCACCGGCCAATAACACTAGTGCAATCTTAGTTTTCTCGTAGGCCAGGACCTGTCCTGGCG